>NZ_BSDB01000002.1:57500-75000 GCF_030268025.1 Parageobacillus sp. G301 | reverse complement strand
ATACTCCCTAGTGACCGATAGTGAACCAGTACCGTGAGGGAAAGGTGAAAAGCACCCCGGAAGGGGAGTGAAAGAGAACCTGAAACCGTGTGCCTACAAGTAGTCAGAGCCCGTTTATGGGTGATGGCGTGCCTTTTGTAGAATGAACCGGCGAGTTACGATGACGTGCGAGGTTAAGTCGAAGAGACGGAGCCGCAGCGAAAGCGAGTCTGAATAGGGCGTTAAGTACGTCGTCGTAGACCCGAAACCAGGTGATCTACCCATGTCCAGGGTGAAGGTAGGGTAACACCTACTGGAGGCCCGAACCCACGCACGTTGAAAAGTGCGGGGATGAGGTGTGGGTAGGGGTGAAATGCCAATCGAACCTGGAGATAGCTGGTTCTCCCCGAAATAGCTTTAGGGCTAGCCTCAAGGGAAGAGTCTTGGAGGTAGAGCACTGATTGAGCTAGGGGCCCTCATCGGGTTACCGAACTCAGTCAAACTCCGAATGCCAATGACTTATCCTTGGGAGTCAGACTACGAGTGATAAGATCCGTGGTCGAGAGGGAAACAGCCCAGACCACCAGCTAAGGTCCCAAAGTGCACGTTAAGTGGAAAAGGATGTGGAGTTGCCCAGACAACCAGGATGTTGGCTTAGAAGCAGCCATCATTTAAAGAGTGCGTAATAGCTCACTGGTCGAGTGACTCTGCGCCGAAAATGTACCGGGGCTAAACGTGCCACCGAAGCTGTGGGATGACCGCCCGTCATCGGTAGGGGAGCGTTCTAAGCGCGCCGAAGCGAGACCGGAAGGACTCGTGGAGCGCTTAGAAGTGAGAATGCCGGTGTGAGTAGCGAAAACAGAGGTGAGAATCCTCTGCACCGAAAGCCTAAGGTTTCCTGAGGAAGGTTCGTCCGCTCAGGGTTAGTCGGGACCTAAGCCGAGGCCGAAAGGCGTAGGTGATGGGCAACAGGTTGAGATTCCTGTACCACCTCCTCACCGTTTGAGCAATGGGGGGACGCAGGAAGGTAGGGCGAGCAGGCTGCTGGAATAGCCTGTCCAAGCGGTTAGGCTGCCAGATAGGCAAATCCGTCTGGCGCAAAGGCTGAGCCGTGATGGCGAAGGGACCATCGGTCCCGAAGTCCCCGATCCTACACTGCCAAGAAAAGCCTCTAGCGAGGTGAGAGGTGCCCGTACCGCAAACCGACACAGGTAGGCGAGGAGAGAATCCTAAGGTGCGCGGGAGAACTCTCGTTAAGGAACTCGGCAAAATGACCCCGTAACTTCGGGAGAAGGGGTGCTCTCTTGGGTGATGAGCCCGAGAGAGCCGCAGTGAAAAGGCCCAAGCGACTGTTTATCAAAAACACAGGTCTCTGCGAAGCCGAAAGGCGAAGTATAGGGGCTGACACCTGCCCGGTGCTGGAAGGTTAAGGGGAGCGCTTAAGCCGCAAGGCTGAAGGTGCGAACCGAAGCCCCAGTAAACGGCGGCCGTAACTATAACGGTCCTAAGGTAGCGAAATTCCTTGTCGGGTAAGTTCCGACCCGCACGAAAGGTGTAACGACTTGGGCACTGTCTCAACGAGAGACCCGGTGAAATCATACTACCTGTGAAGATGCAGGTTACCCGCGACAGGACGGAAAGACCCCGTGGAGCTTTACTGCAGCCTGATATGGAATTTTGGTATCGCTTGTACAGGATAGGTGGGAGCCTGAGAAGCCGGAGCGCCAGCTTCGGTGGAGGCGCCGGTGGGATACCACCCTGGCGGTATTGAAATTCTAACCCGCACCCCTGATCGGGGTGGGAGACAGTGTCAGGTGGGCAGTTTGACTGGGGCGGTCGCCTCCCAAAAGGTAACGGAGGCGCCCAAAGGTTCCCTCAGAATGGTTGGAAATCATTCGTAGAGTGCAAAGGCACAAGGGAGCTTGACTGCGAGACGGACAGGTCGAGCAGGGACGAAAGTCGGGCTTAGTGATCCGGTGGTTCCGTATGGAAGGGCCATCGCTCAACGGATAAAAGCTACCCCGGGGATAACAGGCTGATCTCCCCCAAGAGTCCACATCGACGGGGAGGTTTGGCACCTCGATGTCGGCTCATCGCATCCTGGGGCTGTAGTCGGTCCCAAGGGTTGGGCTGTTCGCCCATTAAAGCGGTACGCGAGCTGGGTTCAGAACGTCGTGAGACAGTTCGGTCCCTATCCGTCGCGGGCGCAGGAAATTTGAGAGGAGCTGTCCTTAGTACGAGAGGACCGGGATGGACGCACCGCTGGTGTACCAGTTGTCCCGCCAGGGGCACCGCTGGGTAGCTATGTGCGGAAGGGATAAGCGCTGAAAGCATCTAAGCGTGAAGCCCCCCTCAAGATGAGATTTCCCATCGCGTCAAGCGAGTAAGATCCCTCGAAGATGACGAGGTCGATAGGTCCGAGGTGGAAGCGTGGCGACACGTGGAGCTGACGGATACTAATCGATCGAGGACTTAACCAAAGCGAAAAGTGGAGGCGAGCGCTTAGCGCCAAAAGGAAAATGTTCTTCCGACGAGACATGCTTGCATGTCGACGGAGGAAGGTTATTTTCCGCAAGGCGCTGCGAGCCGGAGCTGGACAAAGCGAAAAGCGTAGGACGCTAGGAGCTAGACAACGGAAAAGCGGAAGCCGCCTATGCAAAATGGCTTCTTCCAAACAGACGGTTATCTAGTTTTGAGGGAACGAAATCCCTCTTGACAAACGTGATGATTGGAATATAATAATAAATGTCCAATTGAGATAATTGCCTAGTGACAATAGCGGAGAGGAAACACCCGTTCCCATTCCGAACACGGAAGTTAAGCTCTCCAGCGCCGATGGTAGTTGGGGCCAGCGCCCCTGCAAGAGTAGGTCGTTGCTAGGCAAGATTTCACTTATAGAGCACCCTGTCTATGAATAAGGCAGGGTGCTTTTTCATTATGCCGGAAACAGCCGCTGCATCAAATATTCATAAAGCAATAACGGTACTTTTTCTGCAGTCAAAGATAAAAATTGAACAATCAATGTATATGCATTACTTGAGTAAGAGTGTAATAACTCACTCCACCATTCCGTTTCATATCGTGAAATCATACTTAAGTTATATAGCAATAAATAATGAGCGATTACTTCCGGAAACATAAATATCTTTTCTCTCTTTATTGGAATGCGGTATGTTCCATTCAAATGAAACATAAATGGTTCACATCCAATTGGCTGTAGTGGCGATTCGATGCCGATGTGAATAAAACGATCTTCCTCTTTCACAAAAGTGGCATTTAAAAAATGCCATTCATGTTCTATGTAATGAATAAAGCGATTTAACGTCATATGATAATGATCTAAAATTTCTATCGGAATCGCAATGGAATTGCAGGAAGAGTTATGTATAACTTCTATAGACAATATTTTTTTATCGTTAAATATGGAAAATGATTCATGTAGTTCGCATATTCTTTGCAGTAACGTAACCATTCGGAATTTTTCTCCTGTTGTTTGTTTCACATGAAACATTTTTTCAGAAAAATGAGTGAACAAGCCGTTTTTTTGTACCTTTACTTCGTCATCTAAAAATTCATATCCTTGTTTTTTTCTTTTTCTTGTTGAGACTCCATGTGCTAAAACGGAAGTAGACTCAGGATAATCTGCATCGACAGTAAGCAGGCAAGCTTTTAAAAGCTGTACCATTCCGTAAAATAAAAGAACAGGCTTAATCGATAAAGGCGCATGGCGTGCGGTTGAATAAAAGTTTTGGCCGTGTTCTAAATAATAAAGAAATGGATAGCAGTTCGTGTAGCTTTTTTGCATAGCATCTTCTCTTTCTTGTTTTACATAGCATTGATAAAGCAGTTGTTGAGCTATATCTGCCGAATGAAATACGATAAATTTGTTTGGAATGTTTCTGTCACCCAACATTTCTATCCCCCTACCATGAATTTTTCAACAAAATAACTGAAAAGTTGAACATTTTCTCTATTCCTTGACAGTAGTTTAACCAGTTGATAAGCTACTAATAATAATTTTCCGGACAAGGGGGAGAAAACATGTGGGAATCAAAATTTGCTAAAGAAGGATTAACGTTTGACGATGTGCTTCTTATCCCTGCAAAATCAGATGTATTGCCTCGTGATGTAGATGTGACTACAAAGTTAAGCGAAACATTACAGTTGAACATCCCGATTATTAGCGCAGGAATGGATACGGTAACCGAAGCAGAAATGGCAATTGCCATGGCAAGACAAGGTGGGCTTGGGATTATCCATAAAAATATGTCCATCGAGCAGCAAGCAGAGCAAGTAGACAAAGTGAAACGTTCGGAGCGAGGAGTTATTACGGATCCATTTTTCTTAACCCCTGAACATCAAGTATACGACGCGGAACATTTAATGAGTAAATATCGTATTTCTGGCGTACCGATTGTCAATAATGAGGAAGAGCAAAAGCTCGTTGGCATTATTACAAATCGTGATTTGCGTTTCATCCAAGACTATTCCATTAAAATCGCCGATGTAATGACAAAAGAAAATTTAATCACAGCCCCGGTCGGAACGACACTAGAAGAAGCAGAAAAGATTTTACAAAAGTACAAAGTTGAAAAATTGCCGCTTGTCGATGAAAACGGAGTACTAAAAGGACTTATTACGATTAAAGATATTGAAAAAGTAATCGAGTTTCCAAATTCCGCAAAAGATGCGAAAGGACGGCTTCTTGTAGGGGCAGCTGTTGGCGTTACAGCTGATACGATGATTCGCGTGAAAAAGCTGGTAGAAGCAAATGTTGACGTCATTGTCGTGGACACGGCGCATGGCCATTCCAAAGGCGTCCTTGAAACGGTGCGTAAAATTCGCGAACAATATCCAGACTTAAATATTATCGCTGGAAATGTCGCGACAGCGGAGGCGACACGCGACTTGATCGAGGCAGGAGCGAACATCATTAAAGTCGGAATTGGCCCTGGGTCGATTTGTACGACGCGCGTTGTCGCGGGAGTCGGTGTACCGCAAATTACGGCAATATACGACTGTGCGACAGAAGCCCGTAAATATGGCGTCCCGATCATCGCCGATGGCGGAATTAAATATTCCGGCGATATTGTAAAAGCATTGGCAGCAGGGGCACACGCGGTCATGTTGGGCAGCCTTTTAGCCGGAGTATCAGAAAGCCCTGGAGAAACGGAAATTTATCAAGGAAGAAGATTTAAAGTGTATCGCGGAATGGGATCTGTTGCTGCGATGGAAAAAGGAAGCAAAGACCGTTATTTTCAAGAGGATAATAAAAAGTTTGTTCCTGAAGGAATTGAAGGGCGCGTTCCTTACAAAGGACCTTTAGCTGACACGATTTATCAGCTTGTCGGCGGTTTACGTGCAGGAATGGGGTATTGCGGAACAAGAAATTTAGAAGAACTACGAGAAAAGACGCAATTTATTCGCATGACGAGTGCCGGATTGCGAGAAAGCCATCCGCATGATGTGCAAATTACGAAAGAAGCACCAAACTATTCTCTTTCTTAATATATGTCTATTGACCTAACTTAGGCGGAGAAAAGCTTCTCCGTCTATTTTTTTGCACTGGAGTGTGTTACAATAACGGTTGTGTGAGGAGGGTGTGACAGTGAAAAACATCAAACATAAAATGTTGATCAGTTTACTTATTATTTCTCTATTTTTGAGCCTGTTGCCATTTCGTGTGGCAAAAGCAGCAAGCGATCCGCTAAATATCGAAGCAGATGCGGCGATACTTGTTGATGCAAATACAGGGAGAATTTTGTATCAAAAAAATATTGATACAGTTCTCGGTATTGCTAGTATGACCAAAATGATGACCGAGTACTTACTGTTAGAAGCAATTAAAGAAAAACGGGTAAAATGGGATCAGCAATATACACCAAGCGACTACGTTTATCGTCTTTCGCAAGATCGCTCTTTATCCAACGTTCCTTTACGAAAAGACGAAAAATACACTGTTCGTGAGCTTTACGAAGCGATGGCGATTTATTCCGCCAACGCTGCCACGGTAGCTATTGCCGAAATTGTCGGTGGTTCGGAACAAAACTTTGTCAAAATGATGAATGAAAAGGCGAAACAATTAGGACTTAAGGGATATAAATTTGTCAACTCCACGGGATTAAGCAATGAAGATTTAAAAGGGTTTCATCCGGAAGGAACGAACCAGAGAGAAGAGAATGTGATGTCTGCCCGTTCCGTTGCCACACTAGCGTATCATTTGTTGAAAGAATATCCAGAAGTATTGGAAACAGCAAGTACTCCTCGGAAAATATTTCGCGAAGGAACCGATGATCAAATTAAGATGGATAACTGGAACTGGATGCTACCTGGACTCGTTCGCGAATATGAAGGAGTAGACGGATTAAAAACAGGTTATACCGAATTTGCTGGATACTGTTTTACCGGAACAGCGGAACGAGATGGCGTTCGTTTCATTACAGTAGTGATGAATGCGAAAAGCAACGGAAAATCGACCATCGAAGCTCGATTTGAACAAACGGAAAAACTGCTTCACTATGGATTTAGCAATTACTCTATCAAAAAGCTATACCCGAAAGGATATCAACTAAAAGGAAAATCGACGCTACCGGTAGTGAAAGGAAAAGAAAAGTCGGTTGCCATCGTAACCGATAAGCCGTTTTTTCTTGTCGTGAAAAACGGAGAGGAAAAAAACTATCGTCCTGTATATGTTTTTGATCAAAAGAAATTAACAGACAAAGGTGAATTAGTCGCACCTATAAAAAAAGGTGAAAAAGTCGGATATATGACATTGCAATACAAAGGCACAGAGGAGTATAGCTTTTTAAGTCCAGAAATGAAAAATAATGTAAAAGTAAATATTGTTACAAAGAAAAGCGTCGAAAAAGCAAACTGGTTTGTGCTTGCAGTGAGAGGAATTGGCGGGCTGTTTGGCGATGTATGGACAAGCGTAGTAAAAACTGTCAAAGGCTGGTTTTAAAAGCTCCTTCCTTTTTAGGGAGCTTTTTTCTATTGTGATTTTTTAAAAAATTGAGGTAAAATAAAAAAATGTAATCATCTATTGTAAACACTGTGGTGTTTTAGGGTTAACCATCACAGTGTAACGGCATAGTGAAATAAGGAGGAATGACAAGTGGCAATTACAGGTACAGATCGTGTAAAACGGGGAATGGCGGAAATGCAAAAAGGCGGCGTCATCATGGACGTGGTGAATGCGGAACAGGCGAAAATCGCAGAGGCAGCCGGTGCAGTAGCGGTGATGGCATTGGAACGCGTCCCTGCTGATATTCGTGCCGCTGGCGGTGTCGCGCGCATGGCAGATCCGACGGTCATTGAAGAAGTGATGAAGGCCGTATCGATTCCTGTTATGGCCAAAGCGCGTATCGGTCATTACGTCGAAGCACGCGTCCTTGAGGCGTTAGGTGTTGATTATATTGATGAGAGTGAAGTATTAACACCAGCTGATGAAGAATTCCATATTGATAAACGACAATTTACCGTTCCGTTTGTTTGCGGTTGTCGCGACTTAGGAGAAGCGGCGCGCCGCATTGCTGAAGGGGCATCGATGCTTCGCACAAAAGGAGAACCAGGAACAGGAAACATTGTCGAGGCAGTGCGTCATATGCGCAAAGTAAATGCGCAAATACGAAAAGTCGTCAGCATGAGTGAAGACGAGCTTGTGACAGAAGCGAAGAATTTAGGTGCTCCGGTTGAAGTATTACGCGAAATTAAGCGGTTAGGCCGCCTCCCTGTCGTCAACTTTGCCGCAGGCGGTATCGCGACCCCGGCTGACGCGGCATTGATGATGCATTTAGGTGCAGATGGGGTATTTGTCGGTTCAGGTATTTTTAAATCGGAAAATCCAGAAAAATATGCGCGGGCGATCGTTGAAGCAACGGCACATTATGAAGATTACGAGCTAATCGCCCATTTATCCAAAGGATTAGGTAGCGCAATGCGCGGCATTGATGTCGCATCATTATTGCCAGAACAACGTATGCAAGAGCGTGGTTGGTAAGTAAAGGAGTAGACGTTATGATGAAAATTGGAGTGCTTGGCTTACAAGGTGCCGTACAAGAACATGTTCGTTCCATTGAGGCGTGCGGCGCCGAGGCAGTGGTCGTAAAAAAAATAGAGCAATTAGAGGGAATTGACGGCCTTATTCTTCCTGGCGGCGAAAGTACGACGATGCGCCGTTTGATGGATAAATACGGATTTATCGAGCCGTTAAAACAGTTTGCTGCAGCAGGAAAGCCGATGTTCGGCACGTGCGCTGGCCTCATTTTGTTAGCGAAACGAATCGTCGGTTATGATGAGCCGCATCTAGGATTGATGGATATTACGGTGGAACGCAATTCTTTTGGCCGTCAACGTGAAAGTTTTGAAGCCGAGCTTTCGATTTCTGGTGTTGCCGATGATTTTATCGGTGTATTTATCCGCGCTCCACATATTGTGGAAGTAGGCGAGGACGTCGAAGTTTTGGCGAAATATGAAGGACGTATTGTTGCGGCAAGACAAGGGCAGTTTCTAGGATGCTCGTTCCATCCTGAATTGACCGATGACTATCGTATGACACAATATTTTCTTAATATGGTGAAAGAAGCGAAAGCATAAAAAGAGTTGCGTTTCAAAAAAGCTTATAGTACATTATTGGTACAAACAGGTATATGAAAATCGCATAGCGCTAAAGCGATGAAAGGAACTAGTAGCAAGGTCGTTTCTCTTCAGAGAGTCGGTGGGTGGTGCAAACCGATGGGAAACACTTGTGAATCCATCCTGGAGTAAAATGCCGAACGCGCAAGCTAGTAAGCATTTTCGGCTTTTCGCCGTTATCGATTCAAGCGGAAGACAGCCTCGTCTTCAATTAGGGTGGCAACGCGGGATTACTCTCGTCCCTTTTTGGGGACGGGAGTTTTTATTTTATAATAATAATTAAAAAAGGAGGTATCGTTGATGCTTGATGTCAAATATTTGCGCAATCATTTTCAAGAAGTAAAAGAAAAGCTTCTAAAGCGCGGCGAAGATTTAACAAATATCGATCGCTTTGAAGAGCTAGACAAAAAGCGCCGCGAATTAATCGCAAAAGCAGAAGAACTAAAAAATAAACGAAATGAAGTATCCCAACAAATCGCCGTATTGAAACGCGAGAAAAAAGATGCTGATCATCTCATTGCCGAGATGCGGGATGTAGGGGATCGCATTAAAGCCATGGATGATGAAATCCGCCAAGTGGAAGAGGAACTAAATGCGCTATTATTGTCTATTCCAAATGTCCCGCATGAATCGGTACCCGTTGGAAAGTCGGAAGAAGATAATGTCGAAGTCCGCAAATGGGGGGAACCGCGTTCGTTTTCATTTGAACCGAAACCGCACTGGGATATTGCCGAACAGCTCGGTATTCTTGATTTTGAACGGGCTGCGAAAGTAACAGGAAGCCGCTTTGTCTTTTATAAAGGACTCGGCGCCCGCCTGGAGCGCGCGTTAATTAACTTTATGCTTGATGTTCATATCGAAGAGTTTGGCTATCAAGAGATATTGCCTCCGTACCTTGTCAATCGGGCGAGTATGACGGGAACAGGGCAATTGCCAAAATTTGAAGAAGACGCATTCCGTATCGAAACAGATGATTACTTTTTAATTCCGACAGCAGAAGTGCCTGTGACAAATTTACATCGCGATGAAATTTTATCCGCGGAAGATTTGCCGATTTACTATGTTGCTTACAGTGCATGTTTCCGCGCCGAAGCCGGTTCTGCTGGACGTGATACAAGAGGGCTTATTCGCCAGCATCAATTTAATAAAGTAGAGCTGGTGAAACTTGTGAAACCGGAAGATTCATATGACGAATTAGAAAAGTTAACAAATCAAGCAGAGAGAATTTTGCAGCTGCTTGGACTTCCTTATCGTGTTGTATGTTTATGCACCGGTGATTTAGGGTTCTCGTCGGCGAAGACATATGATATTGAAGTATGGCTGCCAAGCTATGGAACGTATCGTGAGATTTCTTCGTGCAGCAACTTTGAGGCATTCCAAGCACGGCGTGCTAACATTCGTTTCCGCCGTGAACCAAAGGCGAAACCGGAATATGTGCATACGCTCAATGGATCAGGGTTGGCGATTGGGCGCACGGTGGCCGCCATCTTAGAAAACTATCAGCAGGAAGATGGAACGGTTGTCATTCCAGAAGTACTGCGTCCGTACATGGGAAATCTAGAAGTTATTCGATAAATAAGAGCAGGGCGGATTTGCCCGCCCGCTCTGCCATAAAAGGTGTTGACTTTTATCTTCAGTGATGTTATATTGAATGATGTCAGTACGGAGGAGTACCCAAGTCTGGCTGAAGGGGTCGGTCTTGAAAACCGAGAGGCGCCGCAAGGCGCGCGGGGGTTCGAATCCCTCCTCCTCCGCCATAAAGGAATTGAAAATACCAACGCGCATAAGTGGAGATTGTTATCCGAGACGATTCGTTACATTTTGTAACGAATTTTTATTTTTCCAAAGCAAAAAATAACCGCCTAATAGTGGCGGTTATTTTTTTATACGATAATACTCGTGAATAATCGTTGAAGCTTTTTTAATAATTGGTTCGATGGACTGCTCGTCTTCGACAATATCGTATTCGTTAATGTTTACGCGAAGAACTGGGCAAGCGTTAAATTCATTAATCCATTTCTCATAACGTTCATACATTTCCTTCCAATATGATATAGGTGTTTTCTGTTCCATTGGACGCCCGCGCTCACGAATGCGCTTCATCACTTCCTCAAAACTTCCTTCCAAATAAATAAGCAAATCAGGATGCGGGAAATACGGTGTCATGACCATCGCTTGAAATAAGCTTGTATATGTTTCGTAATCCACAGCCGTCATTGTTCCATTTTCAAAGTGCATTTTTGCAAAAATATGCGCGTCTTCGTAAATAGACCGATCTTGAACAAAGCCGCCGCCATATTCAAACATCCGCTTTTGTTCTTTAAATCGCTCCGCAAGAAAATAAATTTGTAAATGAAAACTCCAACGTTCAAAATTATCATAAAACTTGTCTAAATATGGATTTGTATCTACTTTTTCAAATGAAGTGCGAAAATTTAGTGCTTTGGCTAATGCTTTTGTCATGGTTGATTTACCGACACCGACTGTTCCGGCAATCGTAATGATCGCGTTATCTGGAATACGATATTTTTCACGTAAGTTCATCGTTGCGAAACCCCTTTTACGACAGTTTTTACTCGTTCGAATATGTAATGTAAATCTTCTTCCCGTTGAACGAAATCGAGCAAGTCCCCGTTGAACCGAAGAACTGGAATATGTGGATTTGCTTGTTCGAATAGAGCAAACGCTTCTTCATAATCAGCGGCTAGCTGCTGTAAGTAGACTGGATCTATTCTTTTCTCAAAGTCGCGGCCGCGTTGATGAATGCGTGTTAATAGCGTTTCAAGGCTGGCATGTAAGTAAATGATCATATTAGGTTGAGGTAAACCATCTGTTAAAATATCATAAATTTTTATATATTTTTTATAATGATGTTCTTTTAACGTTCTTTTGGAGAAAATTATATTTTTCATAATATGGTAATCGGCAACAACTGGTTTTTTTTGTTGAAGAAAGTTACGATCAATTTCTTCTAATTGCTTATAACGATGGCAAAGGAAAAACATTTCCGTTTGGAAGCTCCATTCTTCGATATTTTCATAAAATTTCCCGAGAAATGGATTTTCATCGACGATTTCTTTCACTAAATGATAGCGGAAATGTTCGGAAATCGCTTTCGCCAATGAAGTTTTCCCAACCCCAATCGGACCTTCCACCGCGATAAATGGAACCATTCCCATCTGTGCTCCCCCTTCTCCTTAGACAGATAAAATTTATTTTAACACATAGATAAATAAAATCGCACTTGGAAAAACAACCAAGTGCGATTGAAAAAAGTATTATTTACCTTTTTATAACAGTAAAGTTATCTGTTAGCAGCAACCAATTTTGCGGAAAATCTAATCCTAGTTTCCAATAGCTGATTCCCCGTAGGCCGAGTTCTTTTACTAAGTCAAATTTTGCTTGAATCGAACGGGCGTCTTCAAACCAAACTTCGTGTTCTTTTCCGTTTTCGTCCCGATAGCGGAAATGAGGAGCTTGCGCTTTGGTGTCATATTCAATGACGACATTGTATTGAGCAGCAAGACGGATCGCTTGTTGCGGACTAATCGCCCGTGCATATGGTCCACCCGGTACGTATGGAAGTGTCCAATCGTATCCGTATAAGTTTTGTCCCATCATAATTTTAGAAGAGGGCATTTCGGAAATGGCATATTCAATCACCTGCCGAACAGGGCCAATTGGAGAAACCGCCATTGGCGGTCCACCGCTATATCCCCATTCATATGTCATAATGACGACAAAATCAACAATTTGTCCGTGGGCACGGTAATCATGCGCTTCATACCAGCGGCCTTTTTGTGTCGCGCTTGTTTTCGGCGCCAATGCGGTAGACATAAGCCACCCTTCACGTTCAAATCGCCGTTTTGCTTTTCGCAAAAACGCGTTATACGCTTCGCGGTCTTCGGGACGCAAATATTCCATATCAAAGTGAATATCGCGAAATCCGTACTTTTTTGCTGTTGTTACAATGTTTTCTAATAGACGGTTTTGTAATTGTTCGTTGTTTAAAATAAGCGCTCCTAGTTCATCACTAAATTGATCGTTTTCGATATTGGTAACGACCATGATTAAAGTAACGCGATTGGCGCGAGCGATAGATGGGAAATTATTCAATGGAGGTTCTTTGAGTGCTGCATTTCGCTGAATTTGGAACTGAAACGGAGCTAAGTACGTTAAATATGGGGCTGCTTGACGAGCACTTGCCTCCAGTGCTGGGCTGACAGTCGTTCCACGTGGTTCAACATATCCGTTAAACTCGGCTCTCCGTTTTGCATTTGGCGGAATGTATAAACGTTGTCCAATTTGCAGCGGGCTATTTAAGGAAATGCGGTTAATTTCCGCAAGACGCTGCGCAGGAATGGAAAATTTCCGGGAGATGGACCATAAACTATCGCCACGTTGAACCCAATAAAAGCGACCAACAATGGGGATAACAAGTGCTTGACCAACAACAAGATCGTTTGGATTTGGAAGTTCGTTTGCCCGAATGATTTCTTCAGGAGTCGTATTATACGCTTGAGCAATTCCGCTTAACGTTTGCCCGCTTTGTACAACATGAATTTGCATATTATACCCCCTAGTTGCGTCTTCGTTCTTCTTATTTTATGATGGAAAAAGAACAGAAATGCTCGTTTTTATGAGGAGTTTTAACAATGGTAAACGATGAATACTATATGCGTTTAGCTATAGAAGAAGCGAAAAAAGCGGAACAAATAGGAGAAGTTCCAATTGGTGCGATCATTGTTCAAGACGGCCATATTATTGCTCGCGCTCATAATTTGCGGGAGACGGAACAGCGTGCCATTGCCCACGCGGAAATTTTAGCGATTGATAAAGCGTGTAAGGAAGTGGGGGCATGGCGCTTAGAAGACGCGACATTGTATGTCACATTAGAACCTTGCGCGATGTGCGCTGGTGCCATTGTACTTGCCCGCATTAAGCGGGTCGTGTTCGGCGCAAGTGACCCAAAAGGAGGCTGCGCAGGAACATTGATGAATTTGTTGCAAGAAGGAAGATTTAATCATCAAGCGGAAGTGACAAGCGGGATATTAGGAGAAGAATGCGGGCAAATGTTAAGCAGCTTTTTCCGAAAGCTTCGCGAAAAAAAGAAAAATATTGGGCAAAGTTCCAGCTAAATGATCGAGGTCAGTCATTGCATTTTGTTTCAAAAACCGATATACTTATATTGCCGTGCTAAGCGGGGAGGTAGCGGTGCCCTGTACTCGCAATCCGCTCTAGCGAGGCTGAATCCCTTCTCGAGGTTAGTTTGCCGTAAGGTCTGTCTCAAGTAAGTGGTGTTGACGCCTGGGTCCCGCGCAATGGGATTCCGTGAACCCTGTCAGGTCCGGAAGGAAGCAGCAGTAAGCGGATTCTCCCATGTGCCGCGGGGGTGCCTGGGCTGAGCTAACTGCTTGAGCAACGCTTGGGGCAGCTAATCGACAGAAGGTGCACGGCCTACATAAAGAGAACATAGAACTCACTCCTTGCGAGTGAGTTTTTTTATTTCTTATTTTGAAAAAAGGCGAAGACATTATATAATAAATGAGATGAGAAAAAGAGGGGGGCCATTTCGTGACATACCAAGCTTTATATCGTGTTTTTCGGCCGCAGCGGTTTGCAGATGTTGTCGGTCAAGAACACGTGACGAAAACATTGCAAAGTGCCCTGCTTCAAAATAAAATATCTCACGCATATTTGTTTTCTGGTCCGCGTGGTACAGGAAAAACGAGCGCTGCGAAAATTTTAGCAAAAGCGGTAAATTGTGAGCATGCACCGACGGCGGAGCCATGCAACGAATGTCCTGCATGCATCGGGATTACGAATGGCGCCATTCCAGACGTATTGGAAATTGATGCGGCTTCGAACAACCGGGTGGATGAAATTCGGGATATTCGTGATAAAGTGAAATTTGCGCCGACATCTGTTCGCTATAAGGTATATATTATCGATGAAGTACATATGCTTTCAATTGGCGCTTTTAATGCGTTATTAAAGACGTTAGAGGAACCTCCAAAGCATGTTATTTTTATATTAGCAACAACAGAGCCTCATAAAATTCCGCTTACGATTATTTCCCGTTGTCAGCGCTTTGATTTTCGGCGAATTCCATTGCATTCTATTGTCGCAAGGTTGCGGCAAGTTATTGAACAGCAAGGGATAAAAGCTTCAGATGAGGCTTTGTTTGCGATTGCTCGCGCGGCCGACGGCGGAATGCGCGATGCGTTAAGCTTGCTTGATCAAGCTATTTCATTTAGTGATGGAGAATTGTTGCTTGAAGATGTCCTTGCCATGACCGGATCCGTATCTTCCGCGACATTGGCTTCTCTTGTTCGGGCTATATATGAGAAAGATACGGCAACATCATTGCAGCTGCTTGAGGAAATGATGGATCAAGGAAAAGATCCTAATCGCCTTATTGAAGATTTAATTTTATATTATCGGGATCTTTTGCTTTATAAAACGGCTCCCCATGTAGAAGGGGCGATAAAAGGCACAGTTGTTGACGATACGTTTCAACATTTAGCTCAGTCAGTTCCGTTATCTGACATCTACGAAACGATTGAAGTGTTAAATAAAAGCCAGCAAGAAATGAAATGGACGAATCATCCGCGCATTTTTTTAGAGGTTGCGCTGGTGAAGCTTTGCCATCAACAAGCTTCCTATCCATCACCGTCCTCTGAAGAAATTCAATCGCTCGCAAAAAAGTTGGAATATTTGGAAGCGGAACTGCGCCGTTTAAAAGAACATCATGCATCTGTCGCAACAACCGCCCCTGCGCAAACGAAAAAACAAACAAAGACGCTAAAAACAGGAGGATATAAAACGCCGGTTGGCCGTATTTATGAAATCTTAAAGCAAGCGACCCATCAAGATTTATCGCTTATCAAAAGCCATTGGGCTGAGATGCTGGATACATTAAGGAAGCAACATAAAGTATCCCATGCAGCTTTATTGCAGGAAAGCGAGCCAGTTGCTGCAAGCCCAAACGCTTTTGTGTTGAAGTTTAAATATGAAATCCATTGTAAAATGGCCGCTGACAATACGAATTATGTGAAAGATAATTTAGAGGCGATTTTATTTGAGCTAACGAAAAAACGTTTTGAAATGGTGGCAGTTCCTGAAGAAGAATGGAGCAAAATAAGAGAAGAATTCATTCGCGAAAAAGGAGCGAAGCGCGAACAAGAACAGGGAGAAGATCCACTAATCGCGGAAGCAAAGCGGCTGTTTGGTGAGGAATTAATTGAAATTAAGGAATAACCATATTAAGGAGGAAAAAACAATGATGCGTGGCGGAATGGGAAATATGCAAAAAATGATGAAACAAATGCAAAAAATGCAAAAAGAAATGCAGAAAGCACAAGAACAATTAGCAGAAAAAACGGTAGAAGGCACTGCAGGAGGCGGTATGGTGACCGTTATAGCGAACGGTCATAAACAAATTTTGGAAGTAAAAATCAAAGAAGAAGTGGTGGATCCAGAAGACATTGAAATGCTCCAAGACTTAGTGTTGGCAGCAACAAATGATGCTTTGAAAAAAGCAGATGAGTTAGCAGCCGAAATGATGGGACAATTTACAAAAGGATTGAATATTCCGGGATTGTTCTAGGAGGAGTTTTAATGCATTATCCAGAACCAATATCTAAACTAATCGATAGTTTTATGAAGCTGCCCGGAATCGGACCAAAAACAGCTATTCGTCTTGCGTTTTTTGTTCTAACGATGAAGGAAGATACTGTGTTGGAATTTGCTAAATCGCTTGTTGATGTCAAACGGAATATTAGATATTGTACGGTTTGTGGGCACATTACCGATACAGATCCTTGCTATATTTGCAAAGATGAAAGACGAGATCGAACAACAATATGTGTTGTGCAAGATCCAAAAGATGTTATTGCTATGGAAAAAATGAAAGAATACAATGGGCTTTACCATGTGTTGCATGGTGCCATTTCTCCAATGGAGGGCATCGGCCCAGAAGATATAAAAATTGCGGAGTTATTAAAAAGATTGCAAGATGAAGCTGTACAAGAAGTTATTTTGGCGACAAACCCGAACATTGAAGGGGAAGCGACCGCGATGTATATATCGCGTTTGCTAAAACCAACTGGAATAAAAGTAACGAGAATTGCCCACGGTTTACCGGTGGGCGGAGATTTGGAATATGCCGATGAAGTGACGCTTTCAAAAGCCTTGGAAGGACGTCGAGAGTTATAGAAAGAGAAAGAGGTGGGGGTCACTTGTTATGGCGACGGAAAGGCTGGCTAAAAAAGCAATTTGATTTAAAATTAGTAGAAGAATTACAAGCGCTGAGAGACGAATGGTATGAACAGAAACGGCTGATTGAAAAGTGTGTAGAACCTTCAGAAGAAGTACTAATGGCGTTAAATGTTACAGAGGCTAAATACTTTTTTTTAATCCGTGAAGCAAAATATCGACGTGTATCATTAAAGGGAGTGAAATAGCTTCCTTTATTTTTTTTGTTCTTTTTTCCGTCTTTCATCATAAGTTTGTAGTACAAGCAATAAAAAGGAGCGTGGAAAATGGAACCGAAATTTGTACTTATTTTGCTATTATCTATGATTATTGTTTTATTATTAGCAGGAGCACGATTAAAAGCATTAAAATTTTTAGGATATGGGGCGATTAAACTAATCATTGGAGCGCTAGTATTATTTGTTATTAATGCAATTGGCGGAGCGTTTCAATTTCATGTCCCCATTAATTTCATAACAGCATTCATATGCGGATTTCTCGGGATACCGGGAGCGGCAGCTTTAGTCATCATCGAAAAGTATATCGTTATGTAAGGAAGATATGTTTCATTTGTAAGCGAGATGACAAAAAGGCGTTGTTTTCCATCAGCGCCTTTTTTATTTTTTGAAAA
>NZ_BSDB01000002.1:0-55000 GCF_030268025.1 Parageobacillus sp. G301 | reverse complement strand
CGAAACGCTTCGGGGAGCTGTAAGCAAGCGTTGATCCGGAGATGTCCGAATGGGGAAACCCACTGCCCGTAATGGGGCAGTATCCATACCTGAATCCATAGGGTATGGAGGGCACACCCGGGGAACTGAAACATCTAAGTACCCGGAGGAGAAGAAAGCAACCGCGATTCCCTGAGTAGCGGCGAGCGAAACGGGAACAGCCCAAACCAAGAGGCTTGCCTCTTGGGGTTGTAGGACCACTCATATGGGAGTTACAAAGGAACGGGGTAGACGAAGCGGTCTGGAAAGGCCCGCCAGAGAAGGTGACAGCCCTGTAGTCGAAACTTCGTTCCCTCCCGAGTGGATCCTGAGTACGGCGGGACACGGGGAATCCCGTCGGAAGCAGGGAGGACCATCTCCCAAGGCTAAATACTCCCTAGTGACCGATAGTGAACCAGTACCGTGAGGGAAAGGTGAAAAGCACCCCGGAAGGGGAGTGAAAGAGAACCTGAAACCGTGTGCCTACAAGTAGTCAGAGCCCGTTTATGGGTGATGGCGTGCCTTTTGTAGAATGAACCGGCGAGTTACGATGACGTGCGAGGTTAAGTCGAAGAGACGGAGCCGCAGCGAAAGCGAGTCTGAATAGGGCGTTAAGTACGTCGTCGTAGACCCGAAACCAGGTGATCTACCCATGTCCAGGGTGAAGGTAGGGTAACACCTACTGGAGGCCCGAACCCACGCACGTTGAAAAGTGCGGGGATGAGGTGTGGGTAGGGGTGAAATGCCAATCGAACCTGGAGATAGCTGGTTCTCCCCGAAATAGCTTTAGGGCTAGCCTCAAGGGAAGAGTCTTGGAGGTAGAGCACTGATTGAGCTAGGGGCCCTCATCGGGTTACCGAACTCAGTCAAACTCCGAATGCCAATGACTTATCCTTGGGAGTCAGACTACGAGTGATAAGATCCGTGGTCGAGAGGGAAACAGCCCAGACCACCAGCTAAGGTCCCAAAGTGCACGTTAAGTGGAAAAGGATGTGGAGTTGCCCAGACAACCAGGATGTTGGCTTAGAAGCAGCCATCATTTAAAGAGTGCGTAATAGCTCACTGGTCGAGTGACTCTGCGCCGAAAATGTACCGGGGCTAAACGTGCCACCGAAGCTGTGGGATGACCGCCCGTCATCGGTAGGGGAGCGTTCTAAGCGCGCCGAAGCGAGACCGGAAGGACTCGTGGAGCGCTTAGAAGTGAGAATGCCGGTGTGAGTAGCGAAAACAGAGGTGAGAATCCTCTGCACCGAAAGCCTAAGGTTTCCTGAGGAAGGTTCGTCCGCTCAGGGTTAGTCGGGACCTAAGCCGAGGCCGAAAGGCGTAGGTGATGGGCAACAGGTTGAGATTCCTGTACCACCTCCTCACCGTTTGAGCAATGGGGGGACGCAGGAAGGTAGGGCGAGCAGGCTGCTGGAATAGCCTGTCCAAGCGGTTAGGCTGCCAGATAGGCAAATCCGTCTGGCGCAAAGGCTGAGCCGTGATGGCGAAGGGACCATCGGTCCCGAAGTCCCCGATCCTACACTGCCAAGAAAAGCCTCTAGCGAGGTGAGAGGTGCCCGTACCGCAAACCGACACAGGTAGGCGAGGAGAGAATCCTAAGGTGCGCGGGAGAACTCTCGTTAAGGAACTCGGCAAAATGACCCCGTAACTTCGGGAGAAGGGGTGCTCTCTTGGGTGATGAGCCCGAGAGAGCCGCAGTGAAAAGGCCCAAGCGACTGTTTATCAAAAACACAGGTCTCTGCGAAGCCGAAAGGCGAAGTATAGGGGCTGACACCTGCCCGGTGCTGGAAGGTTAAGGGGAGCGCTTAAGCCGCAAGGCTGAAGGTGCGAACCGAAGCCCCAGTAAACGGCGGCCGTAACTATAACGGTCCTAAGGTAGCGAAATTCCTTGTCGGGTAAGTTCCGACCCGCACGAAAGGTGTAACGACTTGGGCACTGTCTCAACGAGAGACCCGGTGAAATCATACTACCTGTGAAGATGCAGGTTACCCGCGACAGGACGGAAAGACCCCGTGGAGCTTTACTGCAGCCTGATATGGAATTTTGGTATCGCTTGTACAGGATAGGTGGGAGCCTGAGAAGCCGGAGCGCCAGCTTCGGTGGAGGCGCCGGTGGGATACCACCCTGGCGGTATTGAAATTCTAACCCGCACCCCTTATCGGGGTGGGAGACAGTGTCAGGTGGGCAGTTTGACTGGGGCGGTCGCCTCCCAAAAGGTAACGGAGGCGCCCAAAGGTTCCCTCAGAATGGTTGGAAATCATTCGTAGAGTGCAAAGGCACAAGGGAGCTTGACTGCGAGACGGACAGGTCGAGCAGGGACGAAAGTCGGGCTTAGTGATCCGGTGGTTCCGTATGGAAGGGCCATCGCTCAACGGATAAAAGCTACCCCGGGGATAACAGGCTGATCTCCCCCAAGAGTCCACATCGACGGGGAGGTTTGGCACCTCGATGTCGGCTCATCGCATCCTGGGGCTGTAGTCGGTCCCAAGGGTTGGGCTGTTCGCCCATTAAAGCGGTACGCGAGCTGGGTTCAGAACGTCGTGAGACAGTTCGGTCCCTATCCGTCGCGGGCGCAGGAAATTTGAGAGGAGCTGTCCTTAGTACGAGAGGACCGGGATGGACGCACCGCTGGTGTACCAGTTGTCCCGCCAGGGGCACCGCTGGGTAGCTATGTGCGGAAGGGATAAGCGCTGAAAGCATCTAAGCGTGAAGCCCCCCTCAAGATGAGATTTCCCATCGCGTCAAGCGAGTAAGATCCCTCGAAGATGACGAGGTCGATAGGTCCGAGGTGGAAGCGTGGCGACACGTGGAGCTGACGGATACTAATCGATCGAGGACTTAACCAAAGCGAAAAGTGGAGGCGAGCGCTTAGCGCCAAAAGGAAAATGTTCTTCCGACGAGACATGCTTGCATGTCGACGGAGGAAGGTTATTTTCCGCAAGGCGCTGCGAGCCGGAGCTGGACAAAGCGAAAAGCAGAGGACGCTAGGAGCTAGACAACGGAAAAGCGGAAGCCGCCTATGCAAAATGGCTTCTTCCAAACAGACGGTTATCTAGTTTTGAGGGAACGAAATCCCTCTTGACAAACGTGATGATTGGAATATAATAATAAATGTCCAATTGAGATAATTGCCTAGTGACAATAGCGGAGAGGAAACACCCGTTCCCATTCCGAACACGGAAGTTAAGCTCTCCAGCGCCGATGGTAGTTGGGGCCAGCGCCCCTGCAAGAGTAGGTCGTTGCTAGGCAATTATTACAGAAAACAGCTGATTAAGCTTCATGCTTAATCAGCTGTTTTTATATATACCTTAAAATATCTCCACTTCACCTCTCACTCTGTATGCGTATCCATTTTTTCTATTAAACTGAAACGAAGAAAATTGCGCAACTCTCCTATCTTGTTCATCATGGTGTTATAAAATTTTATTTTTTGCTGTATTTATTATTTTACCTAAGCATCTATAAAATTTTATTTTCATCTATTAGTATAGAAACTTATTAATGTGGGAAAGATAAAGGGTGGGAGGTGGAGAAGGTGGGTTCACTGATTACGGGTAAAAATGTTATCAAAAGAGTATGCATCGTCTGTGAGCAGCCAAAACAAGAAGGAATTCAAATTTATGATCAGTTTCTTTGTCTTGATTGCGAAAGGGAGATCGTGCAAACGGACACGACCGATCCGAAATATCGTTTTTATGTAAAGCAGTTAAGAAAAATTATATCTTCAAAAATATATTCATAGGGTCCTATTGATAGGGCCTATTTTGTTTATATGTTCAACTTTCATCACGCTTTTTCTTTTTTGATTTGGAGTGATATCGGAAAATCGATGTTATCTCTTATGTATTTCTATTCAAGGCAATTAGATTAGTGATAATATATATTTTGTTGTCTACGTCAGAAAAACAATGTTCTAAATTTCGTTATCATGAAAAAGAAAAGAGGGGCATTTATGGATCAACATCAAACTCCTTTATATACCGCTTTAAAACGTCATGATGCCATTCATCCGTTTTCATTTCATGTACCAGGCCACAAATATGGTACAGTATTTCCTATAGAAGCGAAAAATGATTATAAGCAGTTACTAAAACTAGATGCGACTGAATTAAGCGGGCTTGATGATCTACATCAACCGGAATCGGTTATTGCCGAAGCGCAATCTTTAGCAGCAAAGCTGTATAATGTGGAAGAAACGTTTTTTCTCGTAAACGGTTCTACGGCTGGGAATTTAGCGATGATCTTTGCCGTTTGCTGGGAAAAGAAAAAGGTAATTGTGCAGCGTAATTGCCATAAATCGATTATGCATGCGCTTCAATTAGTTGGAGCTGCCCCTATTTTTCTTCCTCCGGAATTGGATGAAGACGTCCGTGTCGCCTCTTATGTTGCGTATGAAACGGTAAAAAAGGTGCTTGAACTTCACCAAGATGCCGCAGCATTAGTGTTGACTAATCCAAATTATTATGGAATGGCGGTGGATCTTACGGAAGTCGTAAACATCGCGCACCGCTATCGTATTCCTGTGCTTGTCGATGAAGCGCATGGAGCCCATTTTATTATAGGAGATCCTTTTCCGAAAACAGCGATCGCGTGCGGGGCGGATGTTGTTGTCCAGTCAGCGCATAAAACATTGCCAGCCATGACAATGGGGTCGTATTTACATGTAAATAGTTCATTAATAGATAAAGAGAAGCTAAAATATTTTTTACAAGTGTTTCAGTCAAGCAGCCCATCTTATCCGATTATGGCTTCACTTGATTTGGCGAGAAGTTACCTCGCTCGTTTAACAAAGGGAGATGTAGAAAATATTTTAAAACAAATTCAACAGTTGAAAGATGCCCTCGATGAGATAGAAGGGATTGCGGTAGTTCATTCGCAACATCCGCTTATAAAGACGGATTTATTGAAAATTACCGTTCAAACGAGAAGTAAGTTGTCCGGTTATGAGCTTCAACAACGGCTGGAGCAAGAAGGCGTTTTTGCGGAGCTTGCCGATCCGTTTAACGTTTTGCTCGTGTATCCGCTTGCTGCTATCGATCATTTAGAGGAAGTGATCGAAAAATTAAAACGGGCGTTTCGCGGATTAAGCTATAGCGAAGAGTTGCTAAATTCGTTCCGTTCTTTTTCCTTTTTGGCATCTGCAAATCCGATTTCTTATAAGGAACTAGAGACATTGCCGAAAAAAGTGGTTAACTTAGAAAAGGCGGAAGGATTTATTGCCGCGGAAACGATCACACCTTATCCACCTGGAGTGCCTTTATTATTTATGGGAGAATCGATTAGTAAAGAGCATATTGAACAAATAAAACAGTTAAAATACCATGCGCGGTTTCAAGGAGGAAAGTTTTTATCTTCTAATCAAATAGAAGTGTATGTACCAGTAAAATAAGGGGGATTAGCGTATGAAAGGCCGTTTTTTTTCTTTCGAGGGACCTGATGGAGCAGGAAAAACGACGATGATTACAAAGCTGGAATCATTTTTGCGAGAAAAAGGGTTTGACGTTTTATCGACAAGAGAACCAGGAGGAGTTCGTATTGCCGAGGAAATTCGTTCCATTATTTTGAACCCAAAACATACGGAAATGGATGGTCGTACGGAAGCGTTGCTTTACGCCGCTGCGAGAAGGCAGCATCTTTTAGAAAAAATTATTCCTGCGATAAAAGCCGGCAAAATTGTATTGTGCGATCGGTTTGTCGACAGTTCGTTAGCCTATCAAGGATTTGCAAGAGGGTTAGGCGTCGATGAAATATTACAAATTAATCAGTTTGCGATTGATGGTTATTTTCCTTCTTTAACGATTTATTTTGATATTGATCCTAAAATAGGATTAGAGAGAATCCAAAAAAATAAGCAGCGGGAAATTAATCGGCTTGATATGGAAAGTTTATCTTTCCATTATAAAGTAAGAGAAGGGTATTTAAAGATAGCAGAACGTTTTTCTGATCGTGTCATTGTCATTGATGCTTCCAAACCGGTCGATGAAGTGTTTGCAATGACCATAGCGGCGGTTATGGATCAAATAGAAGGAAGATAACAGCGATGTTTCCATGAAACAGAACATGATGAAAAGGATAAGACATGTTAGAATAAAAATTAAAGGAAAGTGATGAAAGTGGCGATTTTCTGGGAGCAGCTGGAACGATATCAGCCTGTAGTAGTGAAAATGCTCACAAAAAGTCTTGAAAAAGGGCGAATTTCTCATGCTTATTTATTCGAGGGGCAACGCGGAACGGGAAAAAAAGCAATGAGTCTTTTATTGGCAAAAAGCTTATTTTGTTTACATCGTTCTGGAATAAAGCCTTGCAATGAATGCCGAAATTGCCGCAGAATCGATTCCGGGAATCATCCAGATGTACATGTCATTGAACCAGATGGGCAATCGATTAAAAAAGAACAAATTGAAATGTTGCAGCAAGAGTTTGCAAAAATGGCTGTGGAATCAGACCGAAAGCTATATATTATCGAGCATGCTGATAAAATGACAACGAATGCAGCGAATAGCTTGTTAAAATTTTTAGAAGAGCCTCGTCCAGGGACGGTAGCGATATTGCTTACAGAACAATATCACCGCCTATTAGAAACGATCATTTCCCGTTGCCAAGTGTTTTCGTTTAAGCCAATACCACCTGCTTTGCTTGCCAATTATTTAGCAGAGCAGCAAATCCCGCCTCATATTGCTCTCCTTGCCGCACATGTAACAAACAGTCATGAAGAAGCACTCGAGTTAGGTCGAGATGATTGGTTTGCGCAGGCGAGAAAAATAGTGTTACAATTATATGAAATGTTAAAGAAAAATGATTTGCAGGCGCTTTTTTTCATCCATGATCAATGGATTCCGCATTTTCAAGAAAAGCAGCAAATCGATTTAGGATTAGATTTGCTTTTATATATATATAAAGATATGTTGCACATTCAATTAGGACAGCAAGATAAAATCATTTATCGAGATAAAATCGATAATTTGCAGCAATGGGCGCTTTCTTGTTCTCAACGACAGATCGTAAAAAACATGGAAATGATTTTACAAGCGAAGGCGCGTTTAAATACAACTAATATGAGCGTACAGCTTTTAATGGAACAACTTATCCTTGATCTAAAGGAGGGAAAAGCGTTTGTATAATGTCGTCGGTGTTCGCTTTAAAAAAGCGGGAAAAATTTATTATTTCGATCCTGGAGAATTGTCGATTTCTGCTGGGGAGTTCGTCATTGTAGAAACCATTCGAGGGATCGAATATGGAAAAGTTGTCATTAGCAACAAACAAGTCGACGAAAATGATATCGTTTTGCCGTTGAAAAAAGTGATTCGCGTTGCGGACGCGAAAGATAAATTAATTGTTGAGGAAAACAAAAAAGCGGCAAGGGAAGCGTACGATATTTGCTTAAAAAAAGTAGAAGAGCATGGCTTGGAAATGAAATTAGTCGATGTGGAATATACGTTTGACCGCAACAAAGTGATTTTTTATTTTACTGCAGACGGGCGTGTGGATTTCCGCGAACTTGTCAAAGATTTGGCAGCCATTTTTCGCACGCGCATTGAATTAAGACAAATCGGTGTTCGCGATGAAGCAAAAATGCTTGGCGGGATCGGTCCGTGCGGAAGAATGCTTTGCTGCTCAACATTTTTAGGAGATTTTGAACCAGTATCCATTAAAATGGCGAAAGACCAAAACTTATCGCTCAATCCGACGAAAATTTCCGGTCTTTGTGGCCGGTTAATGTGCTGCTTAAAATACGAAAATGATGAATATGAAACAGCGAAAGAGCAGCTTCCTGATTTAGGGGAGTATGTTGAAACTCCGCATGGTCTTGGAAAAGTGATCGGATTAAATATTTTAGAACGAGTATTGCAAGTGGAATTATCGGAACATGGACGGGTCGTGGAATATACGCTCGACGAGTTGATGAAAGATGGAACGTTACCAGTCCAAGCCGCAGACTAATTGGGGTGGATTGACGTGGATAAGAAAGAGATTTTTCAGTCAGTAACGAGCATGGAGGAACAACTGAGCCATTTGTACCGCCAGCTCGTACAATTAAAGGAACATGTAGTTCAGCTGCTTGAGGAAAATCATCATTTGCAAATAGAAAATGATCATTTGCGCCGTCGGCTCGAACAAGTGACCAGTGAATTGGCAGAGGAAAAGCAAAAAGAAAAAGATCATAAGCATGGTCATGAAAGAAAATTAGTTGACATTGGCGAAGGATATGATAATTTAGCGCGTCTTTATCAGGAAGGGTTCCATATTTGTCATGTCCATTATGGAAGCGTCCGAAAAGAAGGCGATTGCCTATTTTGTTTATCCTTTTTAAATAAAAAGTAAGCATAACGATAGCCTTTCCACGTAAGGAGAGGTTATTTTTTTGAGAATAAGGAGGAATGCACGATGGTGGAATTATATGATGATGAGAGGCTTGACTATCTTTTAAATGAAGATATTCGCATTATTCAAAGTCCGTCTGTGTTTTCCTTTTCCCTCGATGCGGTGCTGCTTGCAAAATTTGTTTATATGCCGATTCAAAAAGGGCAAATTGTCGATTTATGCACCGGAAATGGAGTTATTCCATTGTTATTAAGCATGAGAACAAAGGGGAAAATTATCGGTATAGAAATTCAAGAGCGGCTTTGTGATATGGCAAAAAGAAGCGTACAATATAACGGTTTGGAAAAGCAGATAGAAATTATTCGCGGGGATATTAAAGATGCGCCTAAGCAGTTAGGATACAGTAAATATGATGTCGTCACGTGCAACCCTCCCTATTTTCCAACGATCAGCAAGGAAGAAATGAACAAGAATATTCATTTGGCCATTGCTCGCCATGAAATTTATTGTACGCTTGAAGATGTGATTCGCGTAAGCAGCCAGCTGTTGAAGCAAGGCGGCAAAGCCGCATTTGTGCACCGGCCGGGACGGCTGCTCGATATTATTACACTAATGCGTCAATATCGGTTAGAGCCAAAACGGCTGCGGTTTGTTTATCCGAAAATCGGAAAAGAGGCCAATACGATTTTGATTGAAGGAATAAAAGATGGCAATCCGGATTTAAAAGTATTGCCGCCGCTTATTGTGTATCATGACAATAATGAATATACAGATGAAGTGAAGCAGCTATTATATGGAATTATCCCATCGTAAAGGAGCAGAAGCGATGCTTTGGCAGCAAAAAAGTTTTGTCGGCGATAATAAAGGAACGCTGTATATCGTTCCGACACCGATTGGCAATCTTGAAGATATGACGTTTCGGGCGGTACGTATTTTGAAAGAAGTAGATATCATTGCCGCAGAAGATACAAGACAAACGAAAAAACTGTTAAACCATTTTGAGATTCATACACCGGTCATTAGCTATCATGAACATAATAAATATACAAGTGGACCGCAAATTGTCGAACAACTGAAAGAAGGAAAATCGGCAGCGCTTGTCAGTGATGCAGGAATGCCGGGAATTTCCGACCCAGGATATGAGCTGATCGTTTCCGCGCTCAAAGAGCAATGTCCAGTTGTTCCGCTTCCAGGAGCGAATGCGGCGTTAACTGCATTGATTGCTTCGGGGCTGCCGACCGATCACTTTTATTTTTTCGGTTTTCTCGAGCGGACAAAGAAAGAAAAAAAGGAACAGTTGGAATTACTAAAAATGGTTCGTGAAACGATGATTTTTTATGAAGCGCCCCATCGCTTAAAAGAAACGCTTGCGATGATGCATGAAGTGTTTGGCAACCGCCGTATCGCTATATGCCGTGAGCTCACCAAACGATTTGAAGAGTTCATTCGTGGAACTTTGCGGGAGGCGGTCGAATGGGCAGAAACAAATGAAATTCGCGGAGAATTTTGCATTATTGTGGAAGGAACGGAGGAAACAATTGAAGAGAAAGAGGAATGGTGGCATTCGTTGACACCGGTGGAGCATGTCGAATATTATATTCGGGAGAAAAATTTTACTCCAAAAGAAGCCATTAAACAAACGGCAAAAGATCGAAATATGTCGAAACGGGACGTTTATCAACAATATCATCATCAATAAAAAAAGAAAGAGAGTTTCTCTAAAAATGCTAGAGAAACTCTTTTATTTATCGCTATTATTGTTAGATGATTGTTGTAGATGTTCTTGGATTTCTTTTAAAAGAATTTCCGCGCCTTCACGGCTTAAAATAATTTTACCGCCGGCTAATTTGAAATTGTCATCAGAAACTTCGCCAGTGACGACACATGCCATATTTGGTTTATATTTTTTCAAAATGATGCGATCGTCGTCTACGTAGATTTCCAATGCGTCTTTTTCAGCAATATCTAACGTGCGGCGTAATTCAATTGGAATTACGACACGGCCTAATTCATCCACTTTGCGGACAATGCCTGTTGATTTCACGGAACGCTCCCCCTCTCTATAATAATAAAATAGCTTTTTATTTTGCTAGGATTTATTCGTCAATATTCGACAAATTTCCTACATCCTAATCATATCAGTGTTTCCATTATACGTCAATCCTTTTATATGTAAAATTAAAAAAAAATGTATTTTTAAGAAAGAAGATTGTTTTCTTCTATAATCATTCGACTGTTTTTTATAAAATATAGGGTTATTTTGTAGGTATATTTTTTTTCAATAAGAGAAATAGATGTTTTTGTAGAATGAAAAAAATTATGTAAAATAGAAGTAACATCGCTCTCGTCCATTGGGCGGGGGCTTTTGTTCAGAATAGGGAGGTATGAAGATGGAGAAAAAGACGTTTTATCTTACGACCCCGATTTACTATCCGAGCGGGAAATTGCATATTGGCCATGCATATACGACCGTAGCAGGCGATGCGATGGCGCGCTATAAGCGTCTTCGCGGTTATGATGTCATGTATTTGACCGGTACGGACGAACATGGACAAAAAATTCAGCGAAAAGCGGAAGAAAAAGGAGTAACACCGCAGCAATATGTCGACGAAATTGTCGAAGGCATCCAAGAGTTGTGGAAAAAGCTTGATATTTCTTATGATGACTTCATCCGTACGACGCAAGAACGTCATAAAAAAGTAGTAGAAAAGATTTTTACGCGTCTTGTCGAACAAGGTGATATTTATTTAGGTGAATATGAAGGATGGTATTGTACACCGTGCGAATCATTTTATACGGAGCGGCAGCTCGTTGATGGAAACTGCCCGGATTGCGGCCGTCCGGTAGAGAAAGTAAAAGAAGAATCGTATTTCTTTAGAATGAGCAAATATGTGGATCGGCTTTTGCAATACTATGAAGAAAATCCGGAGTTCATCCAGCCGGAGTCGCGCAAAAATGAAATGATTAACAACTTTATTAAACCGGGACTGGAAGATTTAGCGGTGTCACGCACGACGTTTGACTGGGGCATTAAAGTTCCGGGTGATCCGAAACACGTCATTTATGTATGGATTGATGCGCTCACGAACTATATTACGGCATTAGGATATGGTACGGATAACGATGAGAAGTTTCGAAAATACTGGCCGGCAGACGTTCATTTAGTCGGAAAAGAAATTGTCCGCTTCCATACGATTTATTGGCCGATTATGTTAATGGCGCTCGATTTGCCGCTTCCGAAAAAAGTGTTTGCCCACGGCTGGCTGTTAATGAAAGATGGAAAAATGTCGAAATCAAAAGGAAATGTCGTTGATCCGGTAACATTAATCGACCGTTATGGATTGGATGCACTTCGCTATTATTTGCTTCGCGAAGTTCCGTTTGGCTCCGATGGCGTGTTTACTCCAGAAGGATTTGTCGAACGCATTAACTACGACTTAGCAAACGACTTAGGCAACTTGTTAAATCGCACGGTAGCGATGATTGAAAAATATTTTGACGGCATGATTCCACCATATCGTGGAGCGAAAACGGCATTCGATAACGATCTTGTCGAAAAGGCAAAACAAACGGTGAAACAATATGAAGAAGCGATGGAGAAAATGGAATTTTCCATTGCGCTTGCGTCCGTATGGCAGCTGATTAACCGAACGAATAAATATATTGACGAAACGCAACCTTGGATACTTGCCAAAGATGAAGGCAAAAAAGAACAATTGGCGTCTGTGATGATCCATTTGGCCGAATCACTTCGTCATGTTGCGATTTTGTTGCAGCCGTTTTTAACACGCACGCCGGAAAAAATTTTCGCGCAGCTTGGCATTGTTGATGAACAATTAAAACAATGGGACAGCTTATATGAGTTCGGCCTCATCAAAGAAGGCACGAAAGTAACAAAAGGTGAACCGCTATTTCCACGTCTAGACATTGAAAAAGAAGTGGAATATATTAAAGCCCATATGCAGGGTAGTGCACCGGCAAAACAAACGGAAGAAAAACCAAAACAAGAAGCGCAAGAAATTACGATTGATGATTTTATGAAAGTTGATTTGCGAGTTGCAGAAGTACTTCACGCTGAGCCGGTAAAAAATGCGGATAAACTGCTGAAGCTCAAGCTTGATCTTGGCGATGAACAACGCCAAGTCGTATCAGGAATTGCGCAATTTTACAAACCAGAGGATTTGATCGGCAAAAAAGTGATTTGCGTCGCCAATTTAAAACCAGTAAAACTGCGCGGTGAACTGTCCGAAGGCATGATTCTCGCTGGGGAAGAAAACGGAGTGCTTTCCCTCGCTACCGTTGATAAAACGATTCCAAATGGGACAAAAATAAAATAATGACAAACATAAGGGGTGTGGTGTCTATCATACACGACACCTCTTTGTTGTCATTTTGTAAAGTAAATGTTAACAACTTGTGATATATGTAATGGATTTCTATGTTACACTTAACATCAAGGTAGAAAAGGGGTTATTGTTATGCTCTTTGACACACATGCGCATTTAAATGCCGTTCAATATAATGATGATTTACAAGAAGTGATTGATCGCGCTCTTAGTGAAAGAGTTTCTCATATTGTCGTCGTCGGCTTTGACCGCCCTACGATTGCGCGGGCGATAGAGCTAGCGGAGCAATATGATTTTATTTATGCTTCCGTCGGTTGGCATCCCGTTGATGCAATCGATATGACAGATGAGGATTTAAACATGATTGAAGAGTTGGCTGCCCATCCAAAAGTGGTGGCGTTAGGAGAAATGGGCTTAGATTATTATTGGGATAAATCACCAAAGGAAATACAACATGACGTATTTCGGCGGCAAATCGCTTTAGCGAAAAAAGTAAAACTGCCGATCATTATCCATAATCGGGAAGCAACAGCGGATGTATTACAAATTTTAAAAGAGGAAAATGCCGCCGAAGTGGGTGGAATTATGCATTGTTTTACCGGAAGTGTAGAAGTGGCGAAGCAATGCATTGATATGAACTTCTTTATTTCCCTTGGCGGTCCGGTAACGTTTAAAAATGCGAAAAAGCCGAAGGAAGTAGCGGCGCAAATTCCGCTTGAGCATTTATTGATTGAAACAGATTGTCCGTATTTAACGCCTCACCCTTTCCGCGGAAAACGAAACGAACCGAGCTACGTCAAATATGTAGCGGAGGCAATCGCCGAGATTAAAGGTATTTCCTTTGAGGAAGTAGCAAAAGCGACGACAGAGAATGCGAAAAGATTATTCGGCATCCATCGCTAAAATTATTTGTCAAATGGTAAGGAGACTTGTCTAATATGATCGAAGTAAAAAAAGTTCTACAAATTTAGAACATTACATAATATAAACTGTCGACAAGTCTTCCTTCCCTTTTAACTGAATTTTCTGCATAATAGAGTGTGTTTAAGCGTACATGTTAGAGGGAGAGGGGAAATTAGCGAGAGAAGGAGGCGTTTTGCATGATGTTACCCAATATGAAGAGGATTTCCGGTTCATTGAGGAAAAATTTCACTGTTACTGCTAGTAGTTTTATAGCTTTGTCAGCGACAACGGGATTTGCTGGGTACGAAATAGCCAAAGATGATGTGACACTAACGGCAAACGGAAAAAAACAAGAGATTCGTACTCATGCAAAAACGGTAAAAGAAGTATTACAGGAGCAAAATATTAAGCCAAGGAAAGAAGATCGCGTCTATCCATCGTTAGATACGCCGATTACAGATGATTTAAACATCGTTTGGGAAGCGAGCAAGAAAGTCACTTTGACAGTAGATGGAAAAAAACAAGAAATATGGACGACTGCAAAGAACGTTGCCGAGCTATTAAACTCACAACATATTAAAATCGAAAAGCACGACAAAATTGCCCCAGCACCAAATACAAAAATTAAAAAGGGAATGAAAGTCAACATAGAAAAGGCATTCCCAGTTCAATTAAATGTCGGCGGTAAACAGCAACAAGTGTGGGCAACTTCGACTACTGTCGCTGACTTTTTAAAACAACAAAATGTAAAATTAGATGAACTCGACCGTGTAGAGCCATCTTTACAAGACAAACTAAAAGAAAATATGGTCGTAAAAGTGATTAAAGTTGAAAAAGTCACCGATGTAGTGGAAGAAACAGTTGACTTTGCAGTCGTCACTAGACAAGATGCACAATTGCCAAAAGGAGAACAACGTATTATTAGCCCTGGAGAAAAAGGGCGAGTTTCGAAAAAGTATGAAGTAGTGCTCGAAAATGGAAAAGAAGTATCGCGGAAATTAATTGAGACAAAGATGATAAAAGAAAGTAAAAATCGGATTGTTGCTATCGGTACGAAAGTGGCTAAAAGCCGGCCTGCCCATACGCAAAGCCGCTCTGTTCAGACCGTATCGCGCGGTCAAAAGCATGCAGCGCGAGAAATTTATGTTGTTGCTAGCGCCTATACTGCTTATTGTCAAGGATGTTCAGGAACAACGAGAATGGGAATTAACTTGCGTGCAAATCCTTCTGCAAAAGTAATCGCAGTGGATCCAAACGTTATTCCGCTTGGATCAAAAGTGTACGTAGAAGGATACGGATATGCTATAGCTGCTGATACAGGATCAGGTATTAATGGTTATGAAATTGACGTGTTTATTCCAAAGCAATCGGATGCACTTCGTTGGGGTAGAAAGCGTGTGAAAGTGAGAATTCTTCAATAAAGGAAAAGGATGCGGAGGGTTTTTTGCCCTCTGCTTTTTCGTTATAATGAAGAAAGATATTTTCCTACTCATCTAGACGAAAAAAATCGAAAAAAGTTTCAGTTATTTAAAAAAATAAATTAACATTTTTAGCAGCAAAAAACTCTTTCAACAGTTATTTTACAGGAAAGGGGGCATCGCAGAAATAGGAAAAAAGACTTATTCCTTGTGGAATGAGTGAACGATTTCTGCGCAACAGTGATGAAGATTAAAGAAATTATTGTTGTGGAAGGAAAAGACGATACAGTGGCGATTCAGCGCGCCGTTGATGCAGATACCATTGAAACGAACGGGTCGGCAATTAGTGAAGAAACGATTGAACGAATTAAATTAGCAAAAGAAAAACGTGGCGTAATTATTTTTACGGACCCTGATTTTCCAGGTGAAAAAATTCGCAAAACGATTACAGAGCGTGTCCCAGGCTGCAAACATGCTTTTTTGCCAAGAAAAGCGGCTATTGCGAAAAATGGGAAAGGAATTGGCGTAGAACATGCGTCTGTGGAAGATATCCGTCAAGCGTTGAAAAACGTGTATGAGGAAACAACAGAGTGGAAGGAAGAGATTACGTTTGATGAACTCGTTGCTGCTGGTTTAATCGGTGGAGAATTAGCGAAAAAGCGGCGCCAACATTTAGGTGAAATTTTAAAAATAGGATATACAAACGGAAAGCAGCTTTATAAGCGATTGCAAGTATTTCAAATCTCTAAAGAAACATTTTATGCAGCATTAGAGCAAGTATTGCAGGAGGAAGCAAATGATGAATAAAGACATTGCCACACCGGGGCGAACCCGGGAAATTCTGGAAAAGTATGGGTTTTCATTTAAAAAAAGTTTAGGACAAAATTTTTTAATTGACACCAATATTTTGCGGAAAATTGTCGATTTTGCCGAGCTTTCGGACGAAACAGGAGCGATTGAAATCGGTCCTGGAATCGGTGCTTTAACGGAGCAGCTAGCACGTCGTGCGAAAAAGGTAGTCGCGTTTGAAATTGATCAGAGGCTTTTGCCGATTTTAGAGGATACATTATCGCCGTATAGAAACGTCCATATTATCCATCAAGATGTTTTAAAAGCGGATATTCACCGCGTGATCTCCGAAGAATTTACCGGCATGACCGATATTATGGTAGTGGCAAATTTGCCATACTACGTCACAACACCGATTATTATGAAGCTATTGACAGATCGCTTGCCGATTCGCGGCATGGTTGTTATGTTGCAAAAAGAAGTGGCGGACCGCCTGGCCGCAAAGCCGGGAACGAAAGATTACGGTTCGTTGTCGATTGCAATTCAATATTATACAGAAGCGGAGACGGTCATGACCGTCCCAAGAACGGTGTTTATCCCGCAGCCAAACGTGGACTCTGCCGTTATTCGGTTAATAAAGCGAAAGCAGCCGCCTGTTAAAGTGGAAGACGAAGCGTTTTTCTTTCAAGTGGTGCGGGCAAGCTTTGCGCAGCGCCGGAAAACGATTTTAAACAATTTAGTAAACAATTTGCCAAACGGAAAAGCGATGAAAGAGCAAATAGAGCGTGTCTTAACAGAGACAGACATTGACCCGCGCCGCCGCGGAGAAACGCTGACAATGGAGGAGTTTGCCGCGCTTAGCAATGCGCTGCGGCACGTTTTATAAACGGTATGTAAGCACTTTTTTGGTTGGTTTGGGAAAGAAAAGACCTATGTCTATCACCTATTGTCGAGATGTGCATATGTTACTTAAGTAAACAATTTGTTTTAATGGAGTGAATGGTGATGGACGTTAAGGTCGGCGATATTGTTGCAAGAAAGTCGTATAACTGTGATTTATTGTTTCGTGTAATAGATGTGAAAGAAAAAGATGGGGAAAAAGAAGCGACTTTATATGGCGAAGATGTCAGACTGGTTGCCGATGCCCCATGCAGTGATTTAGTCATTATTGGTGAACGGGAACAGCAGGAAAGAAAGAAAAAGGAAATAGAGCTTATAGAACAATCGTATAAGCTATTCCGGCAAGATTACCATGTAATGAAGCAAAAAACAGAGTACCGGGCGACGGGAGGATACCGAACGGAAAAAGATTTTTTTCAAATTCCAGGGCGCGTCCTTCATTTGGACGGTGACCCTTTATATTTGCGGAAGTGTTTAGATTTATATGAACGAATCGGAGTGCCGGTATACGGAATTTATTGTGATGAAAGCGAAATGTCTGAAAAAGTCGGTGAGCTTCTTGAACGATTCCGCCCTGATATTTTAGTGATTACCGGCCATGATTCTTATTCCAAGTCAAAAGGAAAAGTAACGGATTTAAAGGCATATCGCCATTCAAAACATTTTGTACAAACAGTAAAAGAAGCACGTAAAAAAGTTCCTCATCTTGACCAGCTGATTATTTTTGCGGGGGCGTGTCAATCCCATTTTGAATCGCTTATTCGCGCCGGGGCGAATTTTGCCAGCTCCCCCGCACGCGTAAACATTCATGCGCTTGACCCAGTTTATGTCGTCTCGAGAATTAGTTTTACCCCTTTTATGGAAACGGTAGATGTTTGGGATGTACTTCGCAATACATTAACTGGAGAAAAAGGACTTGGAGGAGTAGAAACGAAAGGAGTATTGCGCACGGGAATGCCTTTTCGTTCCATTGGTGAAATGAGCGATTAACAGAGCCGCCATCAAAAAGGCGGTTTTCTTATTTTTTCTACAATTTATACATATTTTTCACATAAAAAACCATAATATACATAATAAAGAAGGATTTTGTAGAAAAATATGCATTGACAGTAACGAAAAAACACTGATATAATTTTAATTTTTTTGACTTTGAAAGGGAACTTTGTTATAATTATAAACAGTGAGGTGGATAGCGAATGCCAAAAACTTTATCCGATATTAAAAAAGCGTTGGATTCTAATATCGGCAGACGTTTGACATTGCGCGCAAACGGCGGGCGAAGAAAAACGATTGAACGATGCGGAATTTTAGCTGAAACGTATCCATCGGTATTTGTCATTGAACTCGACCAAAAAGAAAATGCGTTTGAACGGGTATCGTTTAGTTACGCTGATGTGTTAACAGAAACAGTACAATTGACGTTTTTAGATGACGATCAAGCGGGTAGGCAGTAGACATTTGTTTGCTGCTTTTTGTTTTGTCATAAATAGGTGAACATAAAGATATGCGTTTTTTTTCATACTAAAACTGTCGCGGTGGTTGAAAGGGGCTGTTGACATTGGGTCGACGTCGTGGAATTATGTCGCAGCGCTTTAAAGAAGAGTTGGCGAAAGAATTAGGCTTCTATGATGTCGTTCAAAGAGAAGGATGGGGCGCGATCCGCGCGAAAGATGCTGGAAATATGGTGAAATTAGCGATTGAAAAAGCGGAACGACAGCTAGCCGAGAACATGAAATAGCGTAAACTTGTGTAAAGGAAAACAAAAACGACCGCGACAGCCGAAGCAGCATCGCTTCGGCTTTTGTTTGATATCGTTTTCCATATTTGTTCAACATTGGCAGAGGAAATATATTTTTCTTTTTGTTCAGCAACACACATCATTTATGCTAATATGGTAAATAGATCTTATGAGAAGTTTGAAGTCGTTAAAGTAGGTGGAACGTTTGAGGTTGTTAGTCAAAGCGCCAGCAAAAATCAACTTATCATTGGACGTGTTACATAAGCGGCCGGATGGGTATCATGAAGTGAAAATGGTCATGACAACGATTGATTTGGCAGATCGGATCGAATTAATTCCACAAATGGATGATACCATACAAATTATTTCAAAAAACCGATTCGTTCCCGATGACCACCGCAACTTGGCGTATCAGGCTGCAAAGTTATTGAAAGATACATTTGCGATTAAACAAGGCATAGCGATCTCTATTACAAAAAATATTCCAGTAGCGGCGGGGCTGGCGGGAGGAAGTAGCGACGCCGCCGCGACGCTCCGAGGTTTAAATAAGCTTTGGAATTTAGGCCTTACACTGGATGAGTTAGCAGAACTAGGAGCAAAAATCGGTTCTGACGTATCATTTTGCGTTTATGGTGGAACCGCGATTGCAACAGGGCGGGGCGAAAAAATTACACCGATTCCTGCTCCACCGCCATGCTGGGTTATTTTGGCCAAACCATCGATCGGTGTTTCTACTGCTGAAGTGTATCGAAATTTAAAGGTTGATGAGATTCAGCATCCGGATGTGGACGGAATGGTAGAGGCGATTTATCGCCAAGATTATGCGGCTATTTGTAAACTGGTTGGAAACGTATTAGAGGAAGTAACATTAAAAAAATATCCAGAAGTAGCGCATATTAAAGAGCAAATGAAGCGGTTTGGAGCAGACGCGGTATTGATGAGCGGCAGCGGACCGACGGTGTTCGGGTTAGTCCAGCACGATTCAAGATTGCAGCGAATTTATAACGGACTCCGCGGTTTTTGTGATCAAGTGTTTGCTGTCCGTATATTAGGCGAACGCCATTCACTTGATTAAATACGTACATTTTTGGTATATTTACTTTAAAACATTCGGTTTTAGGAGGGCCTCTATGAAGTTAAGGCGCAGCGGCCGTTTAGTCGATATGACCCATTATCTTCTCGAACGGCCTCATCAGCTTATTCCGCTTACTTTTTTTGCAGATCGTTATGAATCGGCGAAGTCATCGATTAGTGAGGATTTAGCCATTATTAAACAAACGTTTGAACAGCAAGGAATCGGAACGATCAAAACATTGCCAGGCGCAGCGGGCGGAGTGCAATATATTCCGAAAATGTCGAAACAGGAAGCGGAAGAGATTGTTACATATTTATGTGAGCAACTATCACGCCCAGATCGGCTGTTGCCTGGCGGATATTTGTATATGACGGATATTCTTGGCGACCCTCGTATTGTGAACAAAATCGGCCGTCTATATGCGTCCATTTTTGCCGACCGGCCGGTGGATGTCGTCATGACGATTGCAACAAAAGGAATCCCGCTTGCTTATGCGGTAGCTCATTTTTTGTATGTTCCTGTCGTTATTGTCCGCCATGACAATAAAGTGACAGAAGGGTCGATGGTCAGCATTAACTATGTTTCCGGTTCTTCTAAACGTATTCAAACGATGGTGCTAGCCAAGCGGAGTTTAGCCGAAGGAGCCAATGTGTTAATCATCGATGATTTTATGAAAGCCGGCGGAACGGTAAACGGCATGGTGAATTTATTAAATGAATTTAACGCCAAACTTTCCGGCATCGGTGTTCTTGTCGAGTCGGAAGAAACGAAAGAGCGACTTGTTGATGAATATATTTCGCTCGTAAAATTATCTTCTGTCGATGTTAAAGAAAAACAAATTACCGTAAAAGCAGGAAATTATATTCATTTTATGGAATAGATAAACGAGAAAGGAGAGCAAACAAAATGAAAAAGGTAGAAACGAATAAAGCGCCGCAAGCGATCGGTCCGTATTCGCAAGGAATTATCGTCAATAACATGTTTTACAGCTCGGGGCAAATTCCGCTCACTCCTGAAGGAGAGATGGTACAAGGCGACATAAAAGCACAAACACATCAAGTATTTCAAAACTTAAAAGCCGTTTTGGAAGCGGCTGGCGCATCGCTTGATACAGTAGTCAAAACGACGGTGTTTTTGAAAAACATGGATGACTTTGCGGCAATGAATGAAGTATATAGTGAATATTTCACTAACCATAAACCGGCGCGCTCGTGCGTGGAAGTGGCGAGACTGCCAAAAGACGCGCTTGTCGAAATTGAAGTAGTCGCGTTGATTCGATAAAATTACACCACCTGCCTTTTCCCTAAACAGTCAAGGATGCTTAGTTGTGTACTAGGTAATTTTATTAGGTAATTTTATTATAAAAAATTTTCAAAAAAAGAAGGAAAAAGAGAAAACATGTGGAATAAGAATAATCAAGTCTGATATAGGGAAAAGGTGGTGAACATAATGGAAGTTACTGACGTAAGATTACGCCGCGTAAATACCGAAGGACGTATGAAAGCCATTGCCTCTATCACATTGGATAACGAATTCGTTGTCCACGATATCCGCGTCATCGATGGCAATAACGGATTGTTTGTCGCAATGCCAAGCAAGCGCACTCCAGATGGAGAATTTCGCGACATTGCACATCCGATTAACTCAGCCACGCGCGGAAAAATTCAAGAGGCAATATTAGCTGAGTATCACCGTTTAGGTAAATTGGAAGAAGAACTTGAAGAAGCTGGTGCTTCATAAAAATATGGAAAAGAGTCTGTTCTAAATGAACAGGCTCTTTTTTTTGGAAAAATGAATGTTTCCTTGAAATACACTACTAATTGAGATATATTCAATTATGGATAAAAAGGTAATTGGAGGCCTATATATGGTAAAACGATATGCGGTCATATTGGCGGCTGGACAGGGGACAAGGATGAAGTCGAAGCAATATAAAGTATTGCACCCTGTTTGCGGCAAGCCAATGGTCCAGCATGTGGTGGACCAAGTTTTACAGCTGGGAATAGAAAAGCTTATTACGGTTGTTGGATTTGGAGCAGAACAAGTAAAGGCGCAGCTTGGCGACCAAAGCGAATATGCCTTTCAGCAAGAGCAATTAGGAACGGCGCACGCGGTTATGCAGGCAGCCCCTTATTTACAGGAAAAAGATGGAGTAACGCTCGTTGTATGCGGAGATACACCGTTAATTACTGCTGAAACGATGCAAGCTTTGCTTGATCATCATCTTGCGACCAATGCAAAAGCAACGATTTTGACAGCAGTTGCAGATAACCCTGCCGGATATGGCCGCATTGTTCGCGATGCTCATGGAAATGTTGAGAAAATTGTCGAACATAAAGATGCAAGCGAACAAGAACGTGCCATCAAGGAAATTAACACAGGGACATATTGTTTCGATAACAAGTCTTTGTTTGAAGCGCTTACACATGTATCAAACAATAACGCACAAGGCGAATATTATTTAACTGATGTCATTGAAATTTTAAAATCAAATGGCAGTATCATTTCCGCATACAAAGCTCCATCTTTTGAAGAAACGATCGGGGTAAACGACCGTGTTGCCCTCGCTGAAGCAGAAAAAATTATGCGCGAGCGGATTTGTCGCAAACATATGATGAACGGGGTAACAATTATTGATCCTGCTCATACGTATATATCCGCTGAGGTGCGAATCGGCCGTGACACTGTGATTTATCCGGGTACGGTCATTGAAGGAAAAACGGTAATCGGTGAAGATTGTACGATTGGACCAAACTCGGAAATTAAAGATTGTTGGATTGGAAACGGCACAACGATTCGTCATTCCGTTGCCCATGACAGCGAAATTGGGAACGATGTCACGATTGGACCGTTTGCCCATATTCGTCCATCGTCGAAAATCGATGATGAGGTCCGCATCGGAAATTTTGTCGAAGTGAAAAAATCAACATTTGGAAAAGGAAGCAAAGCGTCGCATTTAAGCTATATCGGCGATGCGGAAGTCGGCGCCAACGTTAATCTTGGCTGTGGATCGATTACGGTAAACTATGATGGGAAAAATAAACATATAACGAAAATTGAAGATGGGGCGTTTATTGGCTGCAATGCCAATTTAATTGCTCCTGTGACGATTGGAAAAGGCGCTTATGTTGCCGCCGGTTCCACGATTACGGATGATGTTCCAGAAAACGCGTTATCGATTGCCCGCGCGCGGCAGGTAAATAAAGAGAATTATGTGGATCGTCTTTCGATCAAGAAAAATTCTTAATGGAGGTTTATCAATGTCTGAGTGTCACCACAAACTAAAACTGTTTGCGTTAAATTCTAACATGAAATTGGCGGAAGAAATTGCGGAAGTAATGGGGATTGAGTTAGGCAAATGCTCCGTCTCCCGTTTTAGCGATGGGGAAATCCAAATCAACATTGAAGAAAGCATCCGTGGTGATGATGTTTTCGTTGTTCAATCGACAAGCGTCCCGGTCAATGAGCATTTAATGGAATTATTAATCATGATTGATGCGTTAAAGCGCGCTTCCGCAAAAACGATTAATATTGTGATGCCGTATTACGGGTATGCCCGTCAAGACCGAAAAGCCCGCTCCCGCGAGCCGATTACAGCAAAATTAGTGGCAAATCTTTTAGAAACAGCAGGAGCGTCCCGCGTCATTACGCTTGATTTGCACGCGCCGCAAATTCAAGGATTTTTCGATATTCCGATTGATCATTTAATGGGAGTTCCGATTTTAGCTGAATATTTTAAAAATAAAAATCTTGATGATGTTGTTGTCGTTTCTCCAGACCATGGAGGAGTAACGCGGACACGAAAACTTGCTGACCGTTTAAAAGCGCCGATTGCGATTATTGATAAGCGCCGACCGAAGCCGAATGTGGCAGAAGTGATGAATATCGTCGGACAAGTAGCAGGGAAGACAGCGATTTTAATTGATGATATTATTGATACAGCTGGAACAATCACGTTAGCTGCGAACGCTCTAGTGGAAAATGGAGCGAAAGAAGTATATGCATGCTGTACACACCCAGTATTGTCAGGGCCGGCAATTGAGCGCATTCAAAATTCAAAAATTAAAGAACTTGTTGTAACGAATACAATTGCGTTGCCAGAAGAGAAGAAAATTGATAAAATTGTAGAGCTGTCAGTTGCACCGCTTATTGCGGAGGCAATTACACGCGTATATGAAATGAAGTCTGTCAGTGTGTTGTTTGATTAATGGAAAAGCATGTTTAGACCTTCTTGTTTTAGGATAAAGTATCAATTAGGTTCTAATTGATTCTAAAATTCTAATCAGGAAGGTGAGGAAACATGGCTGTAGTACTAGAAGCAAAAGAACGCCCAGATAAAAAACATTCCACACTTCGACGCATTCGTTTACAAGGAAATATTCCTGGAATATTATATGGGAAAAATATTGACAATAAAATGATTTTTGTTAGTGGCGCAGCACTTGAAAAAACGATCCGTGAAGGTGGGCGCCATAGCTTAATGACGCTGAAAATAGGCGAAAAAGATTATTCCGTCCTGTTGCGCGAGATCCAAAGAGATCCTCTGCGCGGCAATATTATTCACGCTGATTTTCAAGCAGTAGACATGTCGACAGAAGTAGATATTGATGTTGATGTACGCTTAATCGGCGAAGCTGCCGGAGAAAAAGACGGCGGCGTATTGCAACAAAATCTGCATCAATTAACGATCCGCGTATTGCCGGCGAATATTCCACCGTCGATTGATATTGACATTTCGCACCTTCAAATAGGCGATACGGTTACGGTGGGAGATATTAACACGGACGGAAAATACGAAATTATCGATGATCCTTCTGAAGTGATTGCGACGATCTTGCCGCCACAACAGGAGGAAGAAATTCATAGCGGCGAACAGCAAGAACCTGGTCATCCTGATGCAGAAGAGGGAAGGGAAACGACTCCAGAGTCATAATTCGGACGTAACCGTTTTCGGTTACGTCTTTTGTAGTATCATCTCAAAGAGAGGAGACCGAGTATTGAAGTTATTTGTCGGGCTTGGAAACCCAGGAAAGGAATATGAAAAAACGAGGCATAACGTTGGATTTATGGTAATTGACGAGCTTGCCAAGCGCTGGAATACTTCCTTTCAAACAACAAAATTTCATGGAATGATGGCCTCCACCGTCATTTCCGGAGAAAAAGTGGCATTATGTAAGCCGCTGACATATATGAATTTATCAGGGGAATGTGTTCGACCGTTAATGGATTACTATCACATTGATGTCGATGATATCATTGTCATATACGACGATCTTGACCTTCCCCCTGGAAAAATTCGCCTTCGCATGAAGGGAAGCTCCGGTGGACATAACGGCATTAAATCATTAATTCATCACCTAGGCACGCAAGAATTTAAACGAATTCGCATCGGGATTGGGCGCCCGGCAAATGGGCAAAAGGTAACCGATTATGTGTTGGGCCGCTTTACTAAAGAAGAAAGCGACGCGGTAATGGAAGCGATTTTACGCGCGGCGGATGCGTGTGAAAAAGCAGTGGCGACGCCATTTCTGCAAGTGATGAATGAATTTAACGCATGAATATTTTCCTCCTAATTGGTGCAAAATGAAGATATGGAATACGCCCATTAGGAGGTTTGTTGCAATGGCATTACATTATTATTGCCGGCATTGCGGAACAAAAATAGGGACGATTGATAGAGTCTCCATATATAGCGAACAATTAGGATTTCACCATTTGACAGAGGAAGAACGATTGGAGATGATTTCGTATCAACCGAATGGTGATATTCACGTAAAAACGATTTGTGAGGATTGTCAAGAGGCGCTGACGAGAAATCCGGAACTACATCAATATGAGAAATTTATACATTAGCAAGCTTTGGGCAACCAAAGCATTTTTGTATTTTTTTATCTTTCCTACACTTGAAAAAACTTTGTCCATTACGATCACTTTATTGAAAATGCGCGCATTTGCGCGCAAAATAGACGGATATAATAGATATAATAGCGGGAAATAAAAAAACGGTTTACGTTTTTATTTTGTTGAGAGGAGGGAGAATAGGGGTGCTTTCGTTGCATCGCTATTTTGTTGAGAATCAAGATGTCCGTTCCATTATCGAAGGCGTGAAAGCTAGGTTGAAAGAACAGCTTGTCGTCGGGTTATCCGGCTCTGCCCGGTCTGTTTTCATTTCGTCGTTATATAGAGAAACAGAGAGGCCGCTCTTAGTGATTGCACATAATTTGTTTCAAGCACAAAAAATATATGATGACCTTGTTCAACTGCTTGGGGCGGAAGAGGTATTTCTTTATCCAGTAAACGAAGTAATTGCTGCAGAAATGGCGATAGCCAGTCCAGAATTAAAGGCTCAGCGCTTAGAAGTGATGAATTATTGGCTGAAACATAACAAAGGTGTTGTCATTTGTCCTGTTGCCGGATTACGACGTCTACTTCCTCCTGTGTCATTATGGAGAGATCATATGTTGACATTGGAGGTTCATCATCATATAGATGTTGAACATTATAAGCAACGGTTCGTACAAATGGGATACAAGCGTGTTGCAACTGTGTCAACCCCTGGGGAGTTTAGCGTTCGCGGCGGTATTATTGATATTTATCCGTTAACGGCAGAATTTCCATATCGGATTGAGCTATTTGATACAGAAATCGAATCGATTCGTACGTTTACCGCGGATGATCAGCGTTCCCGCGATGAAGTACAACAAGTAACCATTGGACCTGCTGATGAAATGATTGTTTACGGGGAGATGCTGGAGCGGGGAATCGAACGAATTGAAGCAGGATTAGCGGAAAGCCTCAACAAATTAAAAGATGAGAAAGCCAAACAATTATTGCTAGAACATGTGTCGTCAGAGCTTGAGCAGTTAAAACAAGGGCAGGAAATTGAACAACAATATAAATATACGGCGCTCTTTTATAACGAGCCTGCTAGTTTGCTAGATTACATGCCGGAAAATGGAATATTGTTGATGGATGAAATGAGCAGATTACAAGAGATGGCAGAAAGTTTAGATAAAGAAGAAGCAGAATGGTATACAAGCTTACTTAGCGAGGGAAAAATCATCCATGATGTTCCAATTTCTCACTCTTTTTCTGAATTATTACAAAAACATCCAAAACAGCGGATTTATTTATCCATTTTTCTACGTCATGTCCCGCATACACATCCAGAAAACATTGTCAATATTTCCTGCAAGCAAATGCAAAACTTCCACGGACAAATGTCTTTACTTAAGTCTGAGCTAGAGAGATGGAAAAAAGCGAATTATGCTGTTGTATTTTTAGCACCGAATGCGGAACGGATGAAAAAACTGCAATCGGTGTTTGAAGATTACGAAATCGATGTCGCCCCGCTAAGCGATGAAGCAATGCTGATGCACGGCAAATATCAAATGCTCGAGGGAGATTTAAATACAGGATTTGAGCTGCCGATGCAAAAGCTGGCTGTGATTACAGAAGAAGAATTGTTTAAAAAGCGGGCGAAAAGACCAATTCGCCGCCAAAAATTGTCGAATGCGGAGCGGATTAAAAGTTATTCGGAGCTGCAAGTTGGCGATTACGTGGTCCATGTCAACCACGGTATCGGTAAATATTTGGGAATCGAAACATTAGAGATTAACGGTGTCCATAAAGATTATATCCATATTCAATATCAGGGCAGCGATACGTTATATGTGCCTGTGGATCAAATTGATCAAGTACAAAAATACGTTGGTTCAGAAGGAAAAGAGCCGAAAATTTATAAGTTAGGCGGGTCCGAATGGAAAAAAGTCAAAAAGAAAGTTGAATCGTCCGTCCAAGATATCGCGGAAGATTTAATTAAGCTTTATGCTGAACGTGAAGCAAGCAAAGGATACGCGTTTTCCCCGGATACAGAAATGCAGCGGGAATTTGAAGCAGCGTTTCCGTATCAGGAGACAGAAGATCAGCTGCGTTCGATTGAGGAAATTAAACGCGACATGGAGAGCGACAAGCCGATGGACCGTCTTCTTTGCGGCGACGTTGGCTACGGAAAGACGGAAGTTGCGCTGCGGGCAGCGTTTAAAGCGATTATGGACGGAAAACAAGTCGCGTTTCTTGTACCGACGACGATTTTAGCACAGCAGCATTACGAAACAGTTCGGGAGCGGTTTCAAGGATTTCCGATTAACGTTGGACTTTTAAATCGATTCCGGACGAGAAAACAGCAGGCGGAAACGATCAAAGGGCTGAAAGACGGAACGATTGATATGGTCATCGGCACGCATCGTCTATTATCGAAAGATGTGCAGTTTAAAGATTTAGGGCTTCTCATTATTGACGAAGAGCAGCGGTTTGGCGTCACCCATAAGGAAAAAATTAAACAACTTAAGGCAAATATCGATGTGTTGACATTAACGGCAACGCCAATTCCAAGAACGTTGCATATGTCCATGATCGGAGTGCGTGACCTGTCCATTATTGAAACGCCGCCAGAAAATCGTTTCCCGGTGCAAACGTATGTGATGGAATATACCCCTGAACTTATACGAGAGGCTATTGAACGAGAGCTGGCAAGAGATGGCCAAGTCTTTTTCTTATACAATCGTATCGAAGATATTGATGCCAAAGCGGAAGAAATTTCACAGCTCGTACCGGAAGCGCGTGTTACTTATGCGCACGGGCGAATGTCAGAAAATGAGTTGGAGTCCACGATGTTGGCGTTTTTAGAAGGCCAGTATGACGTGCTTGTCACAACGACGATTATTGAAACAGGTGTTGACATTCCAAATGTAAACACATTAATTGTCTATGATGCGGATCGTATGGGATTATCGCAATTGTATCAGCTGCGCGGTCGCGTCGGACGTTCTAATCGCGTTGCTTATGCGTATTTTACGTATCGGAAAGATAAAGTGCTCAATGAGGATGCTGAGAAACGTTTACAAGCAATCAAAGAATTTACCGAGCTTGGCTCAGGGTTTAAAATTGCGATGCGTGACTTATCGATTCGCGGCGCTGGGAATATATTAGGCGCGGAACAACATGGATTCATTGATTCTGTCGGCTTTGATTTATATTCACAAATGTTAAAAGAAGCAATCGAAAAACGAAAAGGAATCAAACAGGAAGAAGCAAAACCTGAAGTAACGATTGATTTAGAAGTCGACGCTTATATTCCAGATACGTATATTTCTGACGGGTTACAAAAAATTGATATGTACAAGCGTTTTAAAGCGGTGGAAACGATGGAAGACGTGGAAGCATTGCGGGATGAAATGCTTGACCGCTTTGGTGAATATCCGGATGAAGTTGCTTATTTATTCCAAATTGCGGAAATTAAAGTATATGCGAAACAAATAGGAGTAGAATCGATTAAACAACAGAAACAGCAAATTGAAATTTTATTCGATGAGAACGCATCAAAAGATGTGGAAATTCAGCGTTTATCGAAAATCGGCGGGCAATACGGTCGCTTATTTGGTTTTGGAATGGAAGGTTCCAAATTAAAAATTGTTTTATACATTAAAGAGTTCAAGCCACAAGAATGGTTAATGATTTTATACGAAACGTTAAAAGAGCTTTCTGGCGTAAAAGATGAAAAATCAATTATTGCATAAGTTTATGCTTCTAAAAGATTGTCGATAATGAATGATGGGTAATTTTATCTAAAATTGAAAAAATCACTTTCATCACGTATATAACTGGGATTATGAAGGATACTAATCACAGCAATGGTGAATTCTCCATAACAAGGATTCATCGGTGTATTCTTCAAATCCTAGGTGAAAGTGAGGGCATCTGTAGATGAAAGCAACTGGTATTGTTCGCCGAATCGATGATTTAGGAAGGGTTGTCATTCCGAAAGAAATTCGAAGAACGTTGCGTATCCGAGAAGGGGACCCGCTTGAAATATTTGTTGACCGTGACGGCGAAGTTATTTTAAAAAAATATTCGCCAATTAGTGAATTAGGTGATTTTGCAAAAGAATATGCAGAGGCGTTGTTTGACAGTTTAGGACAGCCTGTGTTGATTTGTGACAGAGACGCTTTTATTGCAGTAGCGGGTGTTTCTAAAAAAGAATATTTGAACAAAAATGTCGGTCCATTAGTGGAAAAAGCGATGGAAGAACGAAATTCTGTCCTTCACACAGAAGAAGGAGAAGCCGAACTCGTTGACGGAGTTTCCGAAATGTTAAAATCGTATACAATTGGACCGATTGTAGCAAACGGAGACCCGATTGGCGCCGTTGTCATTTTATCAAAAGATAAAGTGCTTGGTGAAGTAGAACATAAAGCAGTCGAAACAGCTGCTAGCTTCTTAGCTCGACAAATGGAGCAATAGTGGACAATAAAAAAACATGAATAAAAAGGCAGCCTGCTATGCTGCCTTTTTCTTTTGCGTTATAATAGCAAACGTTATAAGTTTGACGTGTGGAATACTGCAATTACTAGAAACCATCGATAAGACTCGTGGGGAGAATCCAACATGCGGAAGGAGAAACGCGATGAGATCGCCGGAAGAGAGAATATGGAGGGGGGCGGCCGTCTTAACCATTGCCGCCTTTGTGACGAAGATATTGAGCGCTTTTTATCGCATTCCGTATCAAAATATTGTTGGTGATGTCGGTTTTTATATTTATCAACAAGTTTATCCGATTTACGGCATTGTCATGTCGTTAGCGTTATATGGCTATCCTATTGTCATTTCAAAGTTAGTGGCAGAGCGTGCAGCAGAACATGACGAAAAAGGTGTTATTTTTGTTTTGCAAGTTTCGCTTTTGTTTTTATGTTCGCTCGGCTTGCTTATTTTTTCTATTCTCTATATAGGAGCGAAACAAATCGCGATATGGATGGGAGATGGGGAACTCGCGCCGCTTGTTCGCCTCCTTTCTTTTTCGTTTTTACTATTTCCGTTTATCGCTTTGTTGCGCGGTTATTTTCAAGGTAATCACAATATGATTCCAACCGCTGTTTCTCAAGTTGGAGAACAGTTTGTACGTGTAACAACGATTATTTTCTTGTCGTATTGGTTTATCAAAAGCGGACGCAACGCATATGAAGCTGGAGCAGCCGCAATGTTTGGTGCATTCGCCGGGGGATTGACCGCACTTCTTTTATTGACAGCGTATTGGATGAGAAGAAAAAATAGAGGGAAAATACATATAGCAGTGAAAAGCGCGGATACAAAGCGCATTGTTTCTTATTTGTTCATCGAAGGGTTTATTATTTGTGTTACAAACACGGTATTAACGCTCACTCAACTGGTGGACTCTTTTTCCCTATTATCATTGCTTGTTGAACGCGGCAAGGAAAGTCTCGAACAAGCGAAAATATGGAAGGGAATTTACGATCGTGGACAACCTTTGATCCAGCTTGGCACCGTGGTTGCCACTTCCTTTTCGCTGACGCTTGTTCCGCTCATTTCCGGAGCGAGAAAACGCAATGACGAACCATTTATTTATGAAAAAACGGATTTGTCATTACGCATCGCCATTGTCATCGGATTAGGAGCTGCATTAGGATTGATGTGTCTCATCCGTCCTGTGAACGTGATGTTATTTGAAAATGATCTTGGTTCACTTCCGCTGGCAATTTTGGCTGCCTCGATTTTCTTTACGACATTAGCGCTTACGCTTTCGGCGTTATTGCAAGGCATGGGGTATGAATGGATTGCAGTAGCGGGAGTATGTGTAGCGGTAGCAGGAAAAACTGCATGCAATTGGCTATTAATACCTTTATTTGGAACAACCGGTGCAGCCGTTGCTACGACGTTGTCTTATGCCGCAATGGCATGCTTTTTGTATGTCATGTTGCAACGAAAGTTACATATTCGCTTTCGAAAGAAAACGTATTTATATCCTGTTATGAAATCAGCGATAGCGATGGTCGTTGTTTTGCAGTTATACACAATGATTGCAGAAAGGTGGATCGACAGCCGCTTGTTCGCGACTGGTGAAGCGCTAGTCGGAGTGCTGCTTGGAGGCGCTACGTATATTATAATGGTCATAAAAGGAAATGTATTCTCACAACAAGAATTATCATTTTTCCCATTTGGAAACAAACTACGTTTATTATTAGAAACAGGTGATGGACGATGAATACGATTTATATTTTCGGTTTAGGCGCTGGCGACATTGAGCAGCTGCCGTTAGGTGTATATCGAAAGTTAAAGACGGCTTCTCCGCTTTTTTTACGTACAAAGGAACATCCGGTTGTCGCTGCGTTAGAGGACGAGGGAGTTTCGTTTACATCCTTTGACTCCATTTACGAAAAACATGAACAATTTGAAGACGTATATGAGGAAATGACGGCCATTTTATTGGAACAAGTAAAAGAACGTGATATATTTTATGCCGTTCCTGGTCATCCGCTTGTGGCAGAAAAGACCGTGCAGCTTTTGTTAGAAGCAGAGCGGCGAAAGGAATGCCGCGTCGTCATCGAGGGAGGCCAAAGCTTTTTAGATGCTTTGTTTACAACGTTAAAAATTGATCCGATCGAAGGGTTTCAGCTTATTGACGCCACATCGTTTCAAGGAGATGAATGGCAATTAACAAAGCATACGATTTTTTGCCAAGTATACGATTCGTTTATTGCCTCTGAGGTGAAATTGACATTAATGGAGCAGCTTCCTGATGATTATCCTGTCTACATCGTAACAGCGGCGGGAAGCAAGGAAGAGAAAGTAACGAAAATTCCATTATACGAGCTGGACCGCGCTGTGACATTGAACAATTTAACGAGTGTATATGTCCCGCCTGTTCGTGAGGAGAAACTGCTTTATCACCGTTTTGAAACGTTGCGGCGCGTCATTGCGACATTAAGAGGGCCGAACGGCTGCCCGTGGGATCGCAAGCAAACACATGAATCGCTCAAACGATATTTGCTTGAAGAAACATATGAACTGTTTGAAGCGATCGATGAAAATGATGATGAACATATGATCGAGGAACTTGGCGATGTGCTCTTGCAAGTCATGCTTCATGCGCAAATTGGTGAAGATGAAGGAATGTTTTCCATTGATGACGTCATTCGCGGGATTACAGAAAAAATGATTCGCCGCCATCCACATGTATTTGGTGACATTATCGTTGAAAATGCAGAACAGGTTGTAGAAAATTGGCAACGGATTAAAGAAAAAGAAAAGAAAGACAGCTCTAATTCCTTGCTTGATGCCGTTCCGAAAAGCTTGCCAAATATTTTAAAAGCGTATGAATTTCAAAAAAAGGCGGCAAAAGTAGGGTTCGATTGGGACGATGTCAAACCGATGTGGGAAAAAGTAGAAGAAGAAATTGCCGAATTTAAGCGAGAGACGTTGGCGGAACAAAATACCCGTTCTCGTCTCATTAGCGAATTTGGCGATATTTTATTTGCGCTTATCAATATTGCCCGCTATTATGACATCAATCCAGAGGAAGCGTTGCATTCAACAAACAAAAAATTTTATCAGCGCTTTTCCTATATAGAAGCGCAGGCGAGAAAGCGCGGCGTAGCGCTTACATCGTTGTCGCTTGCAGAGTTAGACCGTTTTTGGGAAGAGGCAAAAGAAAAAGGATGGTAAAGGGGAGAGACGTATATGCGTTTAGATAAATTTTTAAAAGTTTCCCGTCTTATTAAACGCCGCACATTAGCGAAAGAAGTAGCGGATCAAGGGCGTATTACGATTAACGGCGCCGTTGCGAAAGCAAGCTCTACAGTGAAAGTTGGCGATGAATTAACGATTCAATTCGGACAGAAGAAGCTAACGGTGAAAGTGACTGATTTGAAGGAAACGACAAAAAAAGAGGAAGCGGCTAGTTTGTATGAAGTGATTCGAGAAGAACAGATCGATGCCGCGATGAAAGAGTAATGGATAGCTTCAATTTATACGGATAGGCTTGTTCTAAAATTTCCCCTGCATTCATACATATGGTACAAACGCGGATAGGAAATAGACTCTCATTTGACTCGATTTCAATATGAATGCGGGGGATGAACATGAGCCAACATTATGATTTTGGAGGCAATACGAATAAAGGTCCTGTCCAAGAGCATGACGTCATTATGCGGGGGAGAAGACTCCTTGATATTACGGGAGTAAAGCAAGTGGAAAGTTTTGATAATGAGGAATTTTTGCTTGAAACGGTGATGGGATTTTTATCGATTCGCGGACAAAATTTGCAAATGAAAAACTTAGACGTGGATAAAGGGGTCGTTTCGATTAAAGGGAGAATTTTTGACCTTGTTTATTTAGATGACCATCAGGAGAAGGCTAAAGGATTCTTTAGCAAGTTGTTCAAATGAGTTTAACGACGCAGCTGGCGACAATGCTGGCGATGATCGGAATGGGCAGCTGGCTTGGCGCCGCGCTCGATACGTATAACCGTTTTTTACAACGACAGGACCGCGCCCATTGGATCGTTTTTATTAATGATATTTTATTTTGGATTGTTCAAGGTTTGATTATTTTTTACGTTTTACTGCTCGTCAATGAAGGCGAGCTGCGCTTTTATATTTTTCTAGCGATTTTATGCGGATATGCTGCTTATCAAAGTTTGTTTCGTATGATATATTTAAAAGTGCTTGAATGGGCGATTTGGTTTGCGGTGCGGTTATACCGATTTTTTGTTCAGTTGTGCTATTATTTCATCGTTCGCCCGATTCAATTGCTTTTTCAAGCATTATTGGCACTTTCGTTTTTTGTATGGAAATTATTTTTCTCTTTCCTTCATATTTTGTATCAATGCGTAAAGATATTATTTGCTCCGGTTCGCTGGATTGGCTTTATGATTTGGAGAGGAGTTCCAAAACATTGGAAAGAGCCGCTAGAAAAAATTTTCAGCTATTTAGCAGGAATTATTCGCCAAGTGAAGAATATGAAAGATAGTCTCATAAAACGGCGAAAGTAAGGGTGGAGGTGTGAAAACAGTGAGCGTACCGCATAAAACAAATGTAACAAAGTTACAATCTTCGTACATATCAGCTCAGGAAGAAAAAAGGGAGAAAGCATCGAGAAGACGACGAATCGCCGTCGTTCGTTTTACGTTTTTTAGCGTTGTATTAGCAGCGCTATCTTCGATATTTTTTTACACCCTCCACTCTCAATCAAAAGACATTGAAGCGAAATTAGCAGATAAAAAGCAGCTTGAGCAGCAGTTAGACAAGCTCGAAAAACAGCAAAAACACCTGAAAGAGGAAATTAAAAAATTGCATGATGATGAATATATCGCTGAGTTAGCGAGAAAAAAATATTATTTATCGAAGGATGGAGAGATTATTTTTGTTGTCCCTGAAAAATAATCTTTTGTCTTACGATGCTCGATAAATTCGGGCGCTCGCCTTATTGACACTTGTTTTTTACATTCGTTATAATAAAGAAAATAATTTTGAAAGTTTTTTAAGGAGGAGCACTTTTTTTATGTCAATTGAAGTAGGCAGCAAGTTACAAGGCAGAGTAACGGGGATTACGAAATTCGGAGCGTTTGTGGAGCTGCCAGAAGGTGTAACTGGACTAGTTCATATTAGTGAGGTAGCAGATAATTACGTAAAGGATATTAATGATCATCTTAAAGTTGGAGATATCGTTAATGTCAAGGTCATTAACGTAGAGAAAGATGGAAAAATTGGTTTATCCATTAAAAAAGCAAAAGATACGCAACCTTCGCAGCGTCCACGCTATAAGGCCAATGATCGAGCCGCAACAGAAAGCTTTGAACAAAAAATCAGCCGCTTTCTTAAAGAAAGTGAAGATCGTCTAGCATCTCTTAGACGCCATATGGAATCAAAGCGGGGAGGTCGTGGCGCGAGACGTGGGTAACTTGCTGCTGAATGTATGAGATTGATTATAAGATGAATGAATAACGGCTAAAAAGCATCCACGGTGATGGATGCTTTTTCTTATTTAAGCGAAAAGGCAGATATGTTTTGCCGTTCGTGTATGCGGAATTTTTTATATTGTTTCACAACAAATTTTTCTAATATATTTCCTATAGAAAAGCTATTGACAATAACATGTTTTATCATTATTATAAGAAATGTTGTTGCGTGGCGGCGTAGCTCAGCTGGCTAGAGCGTACGGTTCATACCCGTGAGGTCGGGGGTTCGATTCCCTCCGCCGCTACCATATGAGGCCCGTTGGTCAAGTGGTTAAGACACCGCCCTTTCACGGCGGTAACACGGGTTCGAATCCCGTACGGGTCACTAAAAAACGAGGGCGTTTCTCGAAAGAGAGGCGCCCTCGTTTTTTTATGTTTTTGGGAATTTATCTTTTTTTGCCGAGAAGGCCCCTGCCTCTAAGCAGCGCATAGATGGGGGATGAATCGGCATTTTTTGTTTTTTTAGTAATCTTAATAGTTGAAAAACGTTCTTCTTCTATCATAAATGAACGGAGGAGGTTCTTGGGACCTTTGAGCAACAACAGCCAAAGGAAACAAGAATCCCCCACTTCCACCGTCATTAGCCGGTAAGTGGGGATAGTTCAATGTGAACTTATGGCATGTTAGCAAGAAATACGTCGAACGGTTTTTTTGGTTGCTTTTCTTTTTTTGACAAACTTTTGACTATTGGAAATGTATAATAGGAGCAACAGAAAAACAAAGGAGTGGGATCGGAGTGGAAAGAGTAGAAAGAGTAGAAAGAAGGGTTATGAATCAATTTTCAGAAGTGCCTATTCATGAGACACAAGCTGTGTTGTCGCGGTGGGTGCGCCATGTGAAATTGCGAGTCGGACATTTATTTATCCATAAGGGGTTTCTTCTTCTTATTATCGGTTTTCTGCTTGGACGAGCTCTTATTCTATCCAAGCTAACTCCATTTGCCTTGCCGTTTTTTGCCGCTGTTTATATGTTGCGCCGCGATAAAGCAGCATTAGCATTTATTGCATTGCTTGCAGGTTCACTTACTCTATCGTTTGAGGCAACGATATTTACATTTGTCGGAATATTCGGTTTCCTAGTTGTAAGCGCATTTATAAGGAAGTTTTTTAGTGAGTCGTTAAAAATGGTGCCTTTTGTTGTATTTTGTCTATCATTTTCTACAAAATTAGCCATTTTCTATTATTTGTTAGGAAATAGGACGTTATATGAAGCAATGATGGCGTTTGTCGAAGCGGGACTCGCATTTGTATTGACACTTATTTTTATTCAAAGCATCCCGTTGTTAACGATTCGCAAATATAAACAAGCGTTAAGAGCTGAAGAAATTATTTCGCTCATTATTTTAATTGCGTCGATGTTAACGGGGATGATCGGTTGGACGTTCTATGGACTTTCGCTTGAACATGTAATGTCCCGCTATCTTGTGTTAATTTTTGCGTTTGTGGCAGGAGGGACGATCGGCTCTACAGTAGGAGTAGTAACAGGGCTTATTTTAAGTTTAGCAAACATCGGTAATTTATACGAAATGAGTTTGTTAGCGTTTGCTGGTCTTTTAGGAGGTTTATTAAAAGAAGGAAAGAAAGCCGGCGTGTCTTTCGGATTGCTCATCGCTACCTTGCTGATTGGCTTATATGGGAGCGGTAAAGCGGAAATTGTCCCAACAGTGATGGAGTCGTTCTTGGCGATAATTCTATTTGCATTTACGTCTCGTTCATTAACGGAAAAAATCGCAAAACTTATTCCTGGTACAGCAGAATATGCCAATGAACAGCAGCAGTATGTCCGCAAAATTCGCGATGTGACCGCACAGCGCGTTTCCCAATTTTCGCACGTATTTCAAGCTCTGGCCAATAGTTTTTCAACGGAGAGTCTAACTTCTTCTGAAGATTATAGCGAACGGGAAATTGATTACTTTTTAAGCGATATTACGGAAAAAACGTGCCAAACTTGCTTTAAAAAAGAACAATGTTGGTCATACAACTTTGATACAACATATGAATATATGAAGCAAATTATGCTAGAAGCGGATGCGGGAATTTTGGAGCATAACCATAAACTATTGCGAGAATGGGACAGCCATTGCGTAAAAGCAAGCAAAGTAGTCGACATGATCGAAAAAGACGTGACACTTTATCAAGCGAATCGCAAACTGCGCAAACAAATGAATGAAAGCAGAAAGTTGGTTGCCGAACAACTGTTGGGCGTCTCGCAAGTGATGGAAGATTTCGCAAAGGAAATTCAGCGGGAGCGTGAAAATCATTATTTGCAGGAGGAACAAATCTTTCACGCCTTGCAAGAATTCGGTATTGAAATCGGACATGTTGATATTTATAGCTTAGAAAAAGGAAATATCGATATTGAAATGAGTATTCCATATTGTGAAGGCCGCGGCGAATGTGAAAAATTAATTGCGCCGATGCTATCCGATATTTTAGGAGAAACGATTGTGGTAAAACGCGAGGAATGCGCCGCTTACCCGAACGGTTATTGCCGAGTAGCATTCGGCTCATCAAAAGCGTTCGTCGTAGAAACAGGCGTGGCGTTTGCGGCAAAAGGCGGCGGTCTTGTTTCAGGCGATAGCTATTCCATGATTGAACTTGGATCAGGAAAATATGCGATTGCGATCAGTGATGGAATGGGAAATGGAGAGCGTGCACATAACGAAAGCAATGAAACGCTGCGTCTCTTACAAGAAATTTTACAAACAGGGATTGATGAATCTATTGCCATTAAATCCGTTAATTCCATTTTATCATTGCGGACGACAGAAGATATGTTTTCTACATTAGATTTAGCCATTATTGATTTGCAAAACGCTGTCACGAAGTTTTTAAAAGTCGGTTCCACGCCGAGTTTTGTCAAACGCGGGGATAAAGTTATGAAAATTGAGGCAAGCAATTTGCCAATCGGAATTATTAAAGAAGCGGACTTTGAGATTGTCAGTGAACAATTAAAGGCGGGGGACTTGCTTATTATGATGAGCGATGGGGTGTTCGAAGGGCCGCCTCACGTAGAAAATTATGATTTATGGATGAAGCGGAAAATTAAAGAATTGAAAACGAACGACCCGCAAGAAGTGGCAGACTTAATTATGGAAGAAGTGATCCGAAGCCGTTCTGGAAGAATTGAAGACGACATGACGGTAGTCGTTGCGAAGATTAAGCATAACACACCAAAATGGGCGACGATTCCAGCTTATATGTATACAAAAAAAGCGCAATAATGGTATAAAATCCCCATCCTCCGGCGATGCTTGTAATACATTAGCTGAGGAGGGGAAGATCAGATGCGCAAAGGAACGTTGCGGCAGATTTTGCTTATTACGGATGGCTGTTCCAATCATGGCGAAGACCCGATTGCTATGGCTTCTTTGGCAAAAGAACAAGGGATTACGGTGAATGTGATCGGTGTTCTTGACCAAGATACGATTGATGAAAGTGGATTGCGTGAAATTGAAGGGATCGCTTTATCGGGAGGTGGAATCAGCCAAGTTGTCTATGCTAAACAGCTGTCTCAAACGGTGCAAATGGTAACGAGAAAGGCAATGACGCAAACGCTTCAAGGTGTCGTGAATAGAGAATTGAAGCAAATATTAGGATCGGACGTGTCGCTTGAAGATTTGCCTCCGGAAAAACGAGGAGAGGTGATGGAAGTCGTCGATGAACTTGGAGAAACAGTGGAATTAGAAGTTTTAATATTAATAGATACGAGCGGGAGTATGAAAACGAAGTTGCCGACGGTGAAAGAGGCACTGCTTGATTTGTCCCTCAGCCTTAATGCACGTATCGGTGATAATCGTTTCGCCGTGTTTGTATTTCCGGGGAAACGAGGAAATGTAGAAAAAATTGTTGACTGGACGCCGAAAATAGAGGAGCTTTCCACTGTTTTTCCAAAATTAACATCGGGAGGATTGACACCGACAGGACCGGCCTTGCGCGAAGCATTAACGTATTTTGAGAAAAAGCGGTCGTTAAGGGGTTTGATTCGTGATGATGAATCATACTTTGAAGAATCTATGTAACCTTCCGCTAGGGACGGTCGTGACAGGAAAGTGGCACCGCCATTCGTACAAGCTGGTAAAACCGCTTGGAAATGGAGCTAACGGGGTCGTTTATTTGGCGGAAAGCACGAAGGGGCTTGTTGCTTTAAAGTTAAGCGATAATAGCGCGGCGATCACATCAGAGGTCAATGTATTACGTCGATTTTCCAAGGTCCAGGGAGTTGCCCTTGGACCTTCTTTACTAGATGTTGATGACTGGGTAAATCCTTTGATGAATAAAACGATTCCTTTTTATGTGATGGAATATATCAAAGGAGAAAATTTTTTTACGTTTATTAGAAAACGTGGAAAAGAGTGGGCGGTTGTTCTTTTGCTACAGCTTTTATCTGCCCTTGACCAGATTCACCAAGAAGGATGGGTATTTGGTGATTTGAAGCCAGAGAACTTGTTAGTTGCAGGTCCGCCGCCGACGGTCCGTCTTCTTGATGTGGGAGGAACAACGTTGCAAGGAAGAGCTGTTAAAGAGTTTACCGAATTTTACGATCGAGGCTACTGGGGGGTGGGGTCACGAAAAGCAGAGCCTTCATATGATTTATTTGCTGTGGCGATGATCATGATCCAAGCTTGTTATCCCATCAAATTTGAGAGGAAAGGAGATGGACGCCGTCAGCTACTCTCCATCATTCAGGCAGATGATACGTTGCGGATATATCAGACAGTGTTGATGAAAGCGATTGATGGGAAGTATAAAAGAGCTTCCGAAATGAAACAAGACTTTTTGACTGCTCTTCAGCGTTCTTATCATTCTCATTCCAACCGACATATTCCCCAAAGAACGACGCAAAAAACACGCCGAAATAAAAAAAGAAAACGCAGCAAAACAAAGGGAGTGTTGGAAACAGCGTTGATCGTTGCCGTACTTTTATGCGCTTACGCAATATATGTATATCATCAAGTACTTCCTTGACAAATTTTTATCGTTATGATGTTTATTTATTGATAAAATAATTGGGCGAGATTTTTGAGAAAATATTGTAATAATGGTACGATGAAATTTAGAATTACGTTATTATAAAGAGGGTTTTTCCGAAATGATTGCGGAAGTGTACGAGTTTATAAAAAAGCATGAGCTGCTCGCTCCGAATTCGACGGTCATTGTCGGCGTATCGGGAGGTCCGGATTCACTAGCGCTGCTGCATTTTTTTTGGTCGATTCGACAAGAATGGAATATCAGGTTGATCGCCGCACATGTAGATCATATGTTTCGCGGTAAACAGTCAGAGGAAGATATGAATTTTGTGAAACATTTTTGCGCGGCGCGCGGTATTATATGTGAGGCGGTGCAAATCGATGTTCCGACATTCCAGCGCGAGTCCAAATTAAGTGTTCAAGAGGCGGCGCGTCAATGCCGTTACCGTTTTTTCGGTGAACTGATGAAAAAATATAAAGCACATTATTTAGCTTTAGGCCATCATGGCGATGACCAAGTTGAAACGATTTTAATGCGGCTTGTGCGCGGCAGTACTAGCAAAGGCTATGCCGGTATTCCGGCAAAGCGTCCATTTTACGGAGGATATATTATTCGCCCGTTTTTGGCGATCAGCCGCGCAGATATTGATGCATATTGTCGACAACATCAAATTACTCCTCGTCATGATGCTAGTAATGATAAAGATGATTATACGAGAAATCGGTTTCGCCACCATGTTATTCCATTTTTAAAAAAAGAAAATCCGCGTCTTCATGAGCGGTTTCAATCGTATAGTGAAATGATGATGGAAGATGAGTTGTTTTTAGAGGAATTAGCGAAAGACGCGATGAATAAAGTAATGGAAAAACAACATGATACGGTTGCATTAAAAATTGAACCGTTTCAGGCAATGCCAAAACCTTTACAAAGAAGAGGGATTCAACTAATATTGAACTATCTTTATAAAGACATCCCTTCTTCCCTTTCGTCTGCACATATCCATAATATATTTACGTTTTTAAATCGCGACCATCCTTCAGGAAGATTAGACTTTCCGCATGGCTTAAAAGTCATTCGTTCTTATGACCGTTGCTTGTTTACATTTCGGGAAGAAAAAGAAGATATAAGCTATGCATTCGAGTTGGATATTCCAGCTGTATTGCCCCTCCCAAACAAGCATGTAATCATTAGTGAATTTTGGGAACACTATCCGAAAGAACAGAAGGGAAACGATGTATTTATTATTGATCCGGAAGCGGTTCGTCTTCCGTTACGAGTACGAACACGCCGCGCTGGTGACCGGATGACGTTGAAAGGGACAAAAGGGACAAAGAAGATTAAGGAAATTTTCATTGAAGCGAAAATTCCTTTATATGAAAGGGATCGCTGGCCAATTGTAGAAGACGCGCAAGGAAATATTTTATGGGTTCCGAAGTTAAAAAAATCAAATTTTGAAGCAACAGATGTTACAAAAGCAAGCTACATTGTATTACACTATAAAGAGCAATGAACATCTAGGAGGAAAAGAAAGATGGGGATGAAAGACGATATCCAAAAAGTACTTATTACGGAAGAGCAAATTCAAGAAAAGGTAAAGGAGCTAGGCAAGCTGTTGACGGAAGAATATGAAGGGCGTTTTCCGTTAGCCGTCGGAGTACTAAAAGGGGCCATGCCGTTTATGGCAGATTTGTTAAAGCATATCGATACATATTTAGAAATGGATTTTATGGATGTGTCCAGTTATGGAAACGCGACGGTATCGTCCGGCGAAGTAAAAATTTTAAAGGATTTAAATACTTCTGTGGAAGGACGTGACATTTTAATTATCGAGGATATTATTGATAGTGGTTTAACATTAAGTTATTTAGTCGACTTATTCCGTTATCGGAAAGCGAACTCGATTAAAATTGTTACCTTATTAGATAAACCTTCCGGACGCAAGGCGGATATCCAAGCAGATTATGTCGGTTTTATTGTTCCTGACGAATTTGTTGTCGGCTATGGTTTAGACTATTGTGAGAAATACCGTAATCTTCCTTTTATCGGAGTGCTGAAACCGGAAGTGTACAATAAGTAGTTTGCTTTTTCAGCCGCTAGCGAATTGTTTGTATTTATACAATTTTCTATGATACTATTGAGTATAGTGTGTTTCATATGGGAGGAGGCAAGAGATGAATCGGATCTTCCGAAATACCATATTTTACTTATTGATTTTTCTCGTTGTGATCGGTGTAGTCAGCTTCTTTAACGGAAGCAATCAACGGACGGAACCGATGACATACGATGCCTTTATTACACATTTAGAAAATGGCGATGTTAAATCGTTTTCCATGAAACCGGAGCGCGGTGTGTATGAGATAAAGGGACAGCTCAAAACGTACAGTGAGGATCAATACTTTTCCACTTATGTCATGAACAGCGATACGGTGCTGAACCGTATTGATGCTGCAGCAAAAAGAACGAGAGTGGAAGTAATGCCTGCGGATGAAACGAGCGGATGGGTCACCTTTTTCACTTCAATCATCCCGTTTGTCATCATTTTTATCTTGTTTTTCTTCTTGTTGAACCAAGCGCAAGGCGGCGGCAGCCGGGTAATGAACTTTGGAAAAAGCCGGGCGCGCTTATATACGGACGACAAGAAAAAAGTTCGTTTCCGCGATGTTGCTGGTGCGGATGAAGAAAAACAAGAGCTTGTGGAAATTGTGGAATTTTTAAAAGATCCGCGGAAGTTTGTGGAACTTGGTGCCCGCATTCCAAAAGGAGTGCTTCTTGTTGGGCCTCCGGGGACAGGGAAAACGTTGCTTGCACGCGCGGTTGCAGGAGAAGCTGGCGTACCGTTTTTCTCCATCAGCGGTTCCGACTTCGTAGAAATGTTCGTCGGTGTTGGTGCGTCACGTGTGCGCGACTTGTTCGAAACCGCGAAAAAGAACGCGCCATGTATCATTTTTATTGACGAAATTGATGCGGTTGGCCGTCAACGCGGAGCAGGTCTCGGCGGCGGACATGATGAACGTGAGCAAACGCTCAACCAATTGCTTGTCGAGATGGATGGATTCAACGGCAACGAAGGGATTATTATTATCGCAGCGACAAACCGCCCGGATATTTTAGACCCAGCATTGCTACGTCCAGGTCGTTTTGACCGGCAAATTACGGTAGACCGTCCGGACGTGAAAGGTCGTGAAGCGGTGTTGCGCGTACACGCTCGCAATAAGCCGCTCGATGAATCCGTCGATTTAAAAGCGATTGCAATGCGTACACCAGGCTTTTCTGGTGCTGATTTAGAAAACTTGTTGAACGAGGCGGCCCTTGTTGCGGCGCGACGGAATAAAAAGAAAATTGATATGAGCGACATCGATGAGGCGACAGACCGCGTCATCGCCGGACCGGCAAAGAAAAGCCGCGTCATCTCAGAAAAAGAGCGACGCATTGTTGCATACCATGAAGCGGGTCATACCGTCATTGGTATGGTGCTTGATAATGCGGAAATGGTGCATAAAGTGACGATCGTTCCACGTGGTCAAGCCGGTGGTTACGCGGTTATGCTTCCGAAAGAAGACCGCTATTTTATGACAAAGCAAGACTTGTTAGATAAAATTACCGGTTTATTAGGCGGGCGCGTTGCGGAAGAAATTGTGTTTAACGAAGTGAGCACAGGGGCGCATAATGACTTCCAACGTGCGACGAACATTGCTCGCCGTATGGTCACCGAGTTTGGAATGAGTGAGAAGCTTGGTCCATTGCAATTTGGGCAGCCGAGCGGGCAAGTGTTTTTAGGGCGTGACTTGCACAATGAGCAAAACTACAGCGATAAAATTGCATATGAAATTGATTTAGAAATTCAACGGATTATTAAAGAATGTTATGAGAAGGCGAAAAACATTTTAACACAACATCGTGATAAACTGGAGTTAATCGCTACTACGTTGCTAGAAGTAGAAACGTTAGATGCGGAACAAATTAAACATTTATTCGAACATGGAACATTGCCAAACCGTGATGCAAATAATGGCAACGACAATAAAAATAATGAGGATAACAATGACGTCAAAATAAATATTCAAAAGAAAGATGAGTAAGATGTCTCCTTTTATAGGGACATCTTTTTTTATCCGAGTAAAAACAAGATATGATATGATGTAGGAAGTAACAATTTATGAGAAGTGGTGATGAAACGATGATTTTTGTGTTAGACGTTGGCAATACCAATACGGTGTTAGGGGTATATGATGGCGATGAATTAAAGCATCATTGGCGCATCGAAACGAGCCGGGGCAAAACGGAAGATGAATACGCCATGACGATCAAGGCGTTATTGAACCATGTCGGGCTTCAGTTTTCCGACATTGATGGTATTATTATCTCTTCCGTGGTGCCGCCGATTATGTTTGCGCTTGAGCGAATGTGTTTAAAATACTTTCATATTAAGCCGATTATCGTCGGGCCAGGGATTAAAACAGGACTGAATATTAAATACGATAATCCGCGAGAAGTAGGGGCAGACCGAATTGTGAACGCGGTTGCCGGCATTCACTTGTATGGCAGCCCTCTCATTATTGTCGACTTTGGTACGGCGACGACGTATTGTTATATTAATGAACATAAACAATATATGGGGGGCGCTATTGCTCCAGGGATTATGATTTCCACGGAAGCGCTTTTCGCGCGAGCTGCGAAATTGCCTCGTATCGAAATTGCCCGTCCGGATGACATTATTGGGAAAAATACTGTTAGTGCGATGCAAGCTGGAATTTTATATGGATACGTGGGGCAAGTGGAGGGCATTGTTTCGCGGATGAAAGCAAAAAGCTCTGTTCCTCCAAAAGTGATTGCAACAGGAGGGTTAGCGTCCTTAATTGCCAGCGAATCTAGTGTGATTGATATTGTTGATCCGTTTTTGACGCTGACAGGATTAAAAATTTTATACGAGAAAAACGTTGATAAAAAACAATGAAAGGTTGAGTGTGTATGTCAGACTACTTAGTGAAAGCCTTAGCTTATGATGGACAAGTAAGAGCGTATGCTGCACGAACAACAGATACCGTTAGCGAGGCACAGCGCCGTCATCAAACATGGCCGACTGCTTCCGCTGCGCTTGGCCGGGCTATTACGGCGGGGGTCATGATGGGAGCCATGTTAAAAGGAGACGATAAATTAACGATTAAAATTGATGGCGGCGGTCCGATCGGCACCATTTTGGTCGACAGCAACGCCAAGGGAGAGGTGCGCGGATACGTCACAAATCCACACGTCCACTTTGATTTAAACGAACATGGAAAATTAGACGTGGCGAGAGCCGTAGGAAAAAACGGGATGTTAACGGTTGTGAAAGACCTAGGGCTGCGTGATTTCTTTACCGGACAAGTGCCGATTATTTCCGGGGAACTTGGTGAAGATTTTACGTACTATTTTGCTTCTTCGGAACAAGTTCCATCTTCTGTCGGGGTTGGTGTACTTGTGAATCCAGACAACACGATATTGGCAGCAGGAGGCTTTATCATCCAGCTGATGCCGGGAACGGAAGAAAAGACGATTGAACAAATCGAACAGCGTTTACAAACGATTCCTCCAGTTTCGAAAATGGTTGAAAGCGGGCTAACGCCGGAAGAAATTTTAGAGGAGCTGCTTGGAAAAGGAAATGTCAAAGTACTTGAAACACTTCCTGTTGCATTTGTATGTCGCTGTTCGCGAGAGAGAATTGCCGATGCGATTATTAGCTTAGGTCCACAAGAAATTCAAGACATTATGGAAAAAGAAGGTTATGCCGAAGCATCATGTCATTTTTGTAATGAAACGTATCATTTCACAAAAGAAGAGCTTGAACAATTAAAACAGCTTGCGGAAGCAAAAAATTAAAATGATTGACAATTCCATCAATAATTGATACATTTTAAACAAATTCGATAAAATTAATCGGGATTAGGGGTGGAAAGATGGCGAGAACAGTAAACTCCATTACAGAGCTTATTGGCGATACGCCTGCGGTGAAATTAAACCGCATTGTTGATGAAGACAGTGCCGATGTATATTTAAAACTGGAATTTATGAACCCTGGCAGCAGCGTCAAAGACCGTATTGCCTTAGCGATGATCGAAGCGGCGGAAAAAGCCGGAAAACTAAAACCTGGTGACACGATTGTAGAGCCGACAAGCGGAAACACCGGAATTGGATTGGCGATGGTTGCCGCGGCAAAAGGGTACAAAGCGGTTTTAGTCATGCCAGATACGATGAGTTTAGAACGTCGCAATTTGCTGCGCGCATATGGCGCTGAATTAGTGCTAACACCAGGAAGCGAAGGAATGCGCGGCGCGATTGCGAAGGCGGAAGAGCTAGTAAGAGAGCATGGCTATTTTATGCCACAACAATTTAAGAATGAGGCAAACCCAGAAATCCATCGGTTAACGACTGGAAAAGAAATTGTTGAGCAAATGGGCGACCAATTAGATGCGTTTATTGCCGGCGTCGGTACTGGCGGAACGATTACAGGGGCAGGACAAGTGCTTCGCGAAACATATCCAAACATTAAAATTTATGCCGTAGAACCTGCTGATTCACCAGTATTATCGGGCGGAAAACCAGGTCCTCATAAAATTCAAGGAATCGGCGCCGGATTTGTGCCGGACATTTTAGATACAAGCATTTATGATGGAGTCATTACCGTTACAACAGAAGAAGCGTTCGCCGCTGCTCGCCGCGCTGCTCGCGAAGAAGGAATACTTGGCGGAATTTCTTCTGGTGCCGCTATTCATGCTGCATTGAAGGTCGCCAAAGAGCTTGGAAAAGGAAAAAAAGTGCTGGCAATTATTCCAAGTAACGGAGAACGTTACTTAAGTACACCGCTTTATCAATTTGAGGAGTAATCATCCTATTTCGACAGGGTAGGACCCCTGTCGAAATTTTTTTGTAATGATATGTTCCGCGACTCATTGTACAATAAGAATATGCATGGCTAATAAAGGGAGTGATATCGCTGTGCGGAAATGGAGAAATAGAAAGAGGCGAACGATTCCTTATTCGAAACATGATTGGTTTCGGCAATATAAGATGCTTGCCGCTGGTGAGCCGTATCATGCTCTGCTAGAAAGCGGTCAAGGCGGACGATATAGTATTATTGGTTTAACTCCTGCGGGTATCATCCAAACAAAAGAAAATCAGTTATTCATCTCTTATCGTGATGAAAAGAAGTGTTATGAAGGAAATCCGCTATTGTCGCTCAAACAATGGTTCGGACAGTTCCCGCTTCTTCCTTCGGAAAGTGAACTGCCCTTTCAAGGTGGAGCGATTGGTTATATAAGCTATGACTGCGCACGGTATATTGAAAAAATTCCTTCGTATGCGAAAGATGATTTGCAGCTTCCACATATGTATTTTTTAATTTTTGACGATGTATTCGTATATGATCATCAAAAACAGTTGCTGCATATGATTACTCATTATGGGGATGGAGAAGAATTAGAAGCGGAGCGGCGACTTTCCTTTTATGAGTCATGTTGGCTCAAAGAGAAGGAAAAAGATGTGCAATGGCCATTCCGAACAAAAGACGTCAGCCAATCGGTTTCGATGACAAAAGAAGAGTTTGTCGAAGCGGTTAAAAAAGTACAGCAATATATTGCCCAGGGCGATGTATTTCAAGTGAATTTATCTGTGCGTCAATCAAAGCCGCTGCTAGTGCATCCTTTTCATATTTATGAGCAGCTGCGCATCATCAATCCATCTCCATATATGGCGTATCTTCATTTTCCAGAGTTTCAAATCGTCAGCGGTTCTCCCGAATTGCTCGTCAAAAAACAAGGAAGCGACATTAGCACAAGACCGATTGCTGGAACGCGTTCACGCGGAAAAACAAAAGAAGAAGACGAGCGACTGGCAAAAAAGCTCCTTTCTAACGAAAAGGAAATAGCGGAGCATGTAATGCTTGTCGATTTAGAGCGCAACGATTTAGGACGTGTATGCCAATATGGTACAGTAAAAGTAGACGAATGGATGACAATCGAACGTTATTCCCACGTTATGCATATTGTGTCCCATGTGTCGGGAAAATTGCAGCAAGGAAAAGATGTATTTGATGTTATACAAGCAATGTTTCCTGGCGGTACGATTACTGGTGCTCCAAAAGTACGGACAATGGAAATTATCGAAGAGTTGGAGCCGGTACGTCGTGGTGTATATACTGGTTCCATCGGGTGGATTAGCTTCGATGGGGATATGGAATTCAATATTGCGATTCGCACGATGATTGCTAAAGACGGAATAGCTCATGTGCAAGCGGGAGCTGGAATTGTTATTGATTCCCACCCTGAACATGAATATCAGGAATGTTTGAAAAAGGCGACAGCCCTTTGGAAAGCAAAAGAGCTGAGCGAAGCAGAGAAACTATTGAGAGCATGAGGTGAGATCGATGATTTTAATGATTGATAATTACGATTCTTTTACATACAACTTAGTACAATATCTAGGCGTGTTAGGGGAAGAATTAATCGTAAAACGAAATGACGAGATTACGATTAAGGAGATAGAGACACTAAACCCTGATTTTCTTATGATTTCGCCTGGTCCTTGCACTCCTAATGAGGCGGGCATCAGCATGGAAGCCATCGAATACTTTGCAGGGAAAATTCCGATTTTTGGAGTTTGCCTTGGGCATCAAGCGATTGCTCAAGTATTTGGGGGAAAAGTCATTCGTGCTGACCGTTTAATGCACGGTAAAACGTCGCCAATTTTCCATGATGGAACAACCATTTTCGCCAATGTTCCTAGCCCGTTTACGGCCACTCGTTATCATTCTCTTATTGTTGAAAAAGAAACATTGCCAGATTGTTTTGAAATTTCCGCTTGGACAGAAGAAAACGAAATTATGGCGATTCGCCATAAAACATTGCCGGTTGAAGGGGTTCAGTTTCATCCGGAATCAATTATGACGAGTCACGGGATGAAGCTGTTGGAAAACTTTATTCAAACATATAAAAGGGTTCGATAACAGTATGTATGTATATATCAATGGAGATGTCGTTCATAAAGACGAAGCGCGTATTTCGCCGTTTGACCACGGTTTTTTGTATGGTATTGGTGTATTTGAAACGTTTCGTACGTATGATGGGCATCCGTTTTTGCTAGACGATCATTTGGAACGGTTAAATCATAGCTTGCGAGAGATGAATATTGTCAAATCCTTTACTCGCGGTGAAGTAATGGAGATACTTCGTCGTCTGTTAGAAGCAAATGGTTTGCGAAATGCTTACGTTCGTTTCAATATTTCGGCAGGCATCGGGGATATTGGTTTGCAAACGAGTGAGTATGATGAACCGACGGTCATTATGTATATGAAGCCTTTTTTATCTTCGTCATTTGCAAAAGGCAAAATCGCAACAGTTCTAAAAACAAAACGAAACACCCCGGAGGGAAAAGAACGATTAAAGTCGCATCATTATTTGAATAATATTATAGGCAAACGGGAAATCGGCAGCCGCACCGATGTGGAAGGCATTTTTTTGAATGAACAAGGGTATGTTGCCGAGGGAATTGTCTCCAATATTTTTTGGGTAAAAAATAAAACGGTATACACACCGGCGATTCATACAGGAATTTTAAATGGAGTAACAAGACAATTTGTGATTGCGATGTTGAACGTGCTAAACATTGAATATGAGGAAGGTTTTTATACACTTGACCATCTGCAACAAGCGGATGAAATATTTGTGACCAATTCGATTCAGGAAATCGTCCCTATTTATCAAATGAATGGTCGTACTTATCCAGGTGCTGATGGGATTGTTACTTCATTTTTGCAAAGGTATTACAAGCGCTTCACACCATTTTTATGGACAAGACATGAGTTAGCAGAAAGGATTGAATGAATGATGGTTACAACAAATGCAGCTTCTTTTGTACTTCGCTGCGGGGATTACGAGTTAGATTTACGGAAAAAGACCATGATCATGGGCATTGTCAATGTAACGCCAGACTCTTTTTCTGACGGCGGACGGTTTTATGATATCGATCGTGCCGTAGAGCATGCAAAACGTCTTGTTGCCGATGGGGCAGATATCATTGATATTGGGGGAGAATCGACCCGTCCTGGTGCAGAAAAGGTATCGCTCGAAGAAGAATTGCGGCGTGTCATTCCTGTGGTGAAAGCAGTCGCTCAAGAAATCGATGTTCCTATTTCCATTGATACGTATAAAGCTGAAGTTGCAAAGCAAGCGATCGAAGCGGGAGCGCATATTATTAACGATGTATGGGGAGCAAAAGCGGATGCAAAGATGGCAGAAGTTGCCGCTTTTTACGATGTTCCGATTATTTTAATGCACAATCGTCATGATCTTCAGTATCGTGATTTAATTTCCGACATGATTTCTGATTTAATGGAAAGTGTTGCAATCGCAAAACGCGCAGGGGTGAGAGACGAAAACATTATTTTAGATCCAGGTATTGGATTTGCGAAAACATTGGAACATAACTTAGAAATCATGCGGCGTTTAGATGAATTTGCCAAAATGGGATACCCGCTGCTATTGGGAACATCACGGAAACGATTTATCGGCCATGTTCTTGATTTACCGGTTAATGAACGAGTCGAAGGCACAGGAGCGACCGTATGCCTCGGAATCGTAAAGGGAGCTCACATCGTCCGTGTTCATGATGTATTGCCGATTGCGCGAATGGCGAAAATGATGGATGCAATGCTTGGAAAAGGAGTGGAGAACGATCGATAAAATTTATCTTCATCGAATGGAGTTTTATGGATATCACGGCGTCCTTCCCGAAGAAAATGTGCTTGGACAGCGCTTTATTGTAGACGTCATTCTTGAAACCGATTTACAAAAGGCTGGAAAAAGCGATCGGTTAGATGATACCATTAATTATGCGGAAGTGTATGATATTTGCCGAGATATTGTCGAGAAAAGGAGATTTTCGTTAATCGAAGCAGTAGCAGAGATGATTGCGGAGCAAATTTTATCTTCTTTTCCAACCGTTGCTCGTTGTACGATTAAAGTGACAAAACCAAATCCACCCATTCAAGGTCATTATGAATCTGTAGCAGTAGAAATTGTAAGGGGTCGTTAGATGGAAAATTATGCATATATTGCCCTTGGCTCTAATATCGGTGATCGCCTATATTACTTGCGGGAAGCTGTCAAAATGTTGGATAGACATGAACAAATTTCCGTCGCTGCTGCTTCATCTATTTATGAGACGGAACCGGTCGGTTATGTGAATCAAGATAAGTTTTTAAATATGGTTATAAAAATTTATACAACTCTTTCTCCTTTTGCATTGCTAGACGTCACGCAAAATATCGAACAAAAACTTGGGAGAAAAAGGGAAATACGATGGGGACCACGAACGTTAGACCTTGACATTTTATTATATAATCATGAAAATATTGAAACAGAACAACTTATCATTCCTCATCCGCGTATGACAGAGCGGGCGTTTGTTATGATTCCGTTATTGGAATTAAATCACGATATCCATTTTCTAAATATTTCCGAACGTTTAGCATGCCTCATAGATCGACTACCTGACAAAGAAGGAGTTCGTGTATGGAAGCAGAAAAATGGGGAAGACGTATTCGCGCTTTTCGAAAGCTGAAAGGATATACACAAGAAAGATTGGCAAAAGACCTAGGGATATCCGTATCCATTTTAGGAGAAGTTGAGCGTGGAAATCGCTTACCGTCAGAGCAATTAATAAAGCAAATTGCCGAACGGTTAAATATATCTGTAGAAGAGCTTGCACCGCCACGTTCAGAGCCCGGGGAATAAGAAAGGAGGGTAAACCGATGTTTAAAATCGGCGATGTAGAAATTAAAAATCGTGTTGTTCTTGCTCCAATGGCCGGTGTGTGCAATTCGGCATTCCGTCTTACGGTAAAAGAGTTTGGAGCAGGGCTTGTTTATGCGGAAATGGTAAGTGATAAAGGGATCGTGTACAATAACGAAAAAACGCTAAGCATGTTATATATTGATGAACGGGAAAAACCATTGAGTTTGCAAATTTTTGGCGGAGAAAAGGAAACGCTTGTAGAAGCCGCAAAATTTGTCGACAAACATACGAATGCAGATATCATCGATATTAATATGGGTTGTCCTGTTCCAAAAGTCACGAAATGCGATGCGGGTGCGAAATGGCTTTTAGATCCAAATAAGATTTATGATGTAGTTGCCGCCATTGTAGATGCAGTGGAAAAACCTGTGACAGTAAAAATGCGAATCGGTTGGGACGAAAATCATATTTACGCAGTAGAAAACGCGCAAGCCGTAGAACGCGCTGGCGGTAAGGCAGTAGCGGTTCACGGAAGAACGAGAGTACAGATGTACGAAGGAAAAGCGGATTGGAATATCATTAAACAAGTAAAAGAAGCAGTGAATATTCCTGTCATTGGAAACGGGGATGTAAAAACACCGCAAGATGCAAAGCGGATGCTTGAAGAAACAGGCGTGGACGGCGTGATGATCGGACGCGCTGCACTTGGAAACCCATGGATGATTTACCGCACAGTCCGTTATTTAGAAACAGGGGAATTAATCCCGGAACCAACGGTAAGAGAAAAAATAGAAGTATGTCTTTTACATTTAGATCGCCTCATTGCATTAAAAGGCGAGCATATTGCAGTAAAAGAAATGCGGAAGCATGCGGCATGGTATTTAAAAGGGGTGCGCGGTAACGCAAAAATTCGCAATGCCATTAATGAATGTGACACTCGTGAACAGCTTGCCACCCTTTTACTTAACTTTGCCGAAGAAGTAGAAAGCAAAGAACAGGCGAATGCACAGGCTGTGTAAATGGATCAATAAAAGATTGCGGTTATTCACTGCCAGCCGTTGCTGGCAGTATTTTTCATAAAAACTTTTTTAAATGGAGTGAAGGTCATATGAGTCATGAAGAATTAAACGATCAATTACTAGTCCGTAGGGAAAAATTAAATAAATTGAGAGAAATGGGAATTGATCCGTTTGGAAAACGGTTTGAGCGCACACATAAAGCAAAAGAGTTATTTGATTTATATGGGGATTTATCCAAAGAAGAGCTAGAAGAGAAACAAATAAAAGTTGCCGTCGCCGGACGTATTATGACAAAACGCGGCAAAGGTAAAGCTGGGTTTGCCCATATTCAAGATGTTACGGGGCAAATTCAAATTTACGTTCGTGAAGATACAGTTGGTGAGGAGCAATACGAGCTTTTCAAAACTTCTGACTTAGGAGATATTATCGGTGTTTATGGAACAGTATTTAAAACAAAAGTAGGAGAGCTGTCCATTAAAGTATCTTCTTATGAGTTTTTAACGAAAGCGTTGCGTCCGCTTCCAGAGAAATACCATGGACTAAAAGATATTGAGCAACGCTATCGTCAACGGTACTTAGATTTAATTATGAATCCGGAGAGCAAAAATACGTTTATCACTCGCAGCCGAATTATTCAAGCGATGCGCCGCTACTTGGACAGCCACGGCTATTTAGAAGTAGAAACACCGATGATGCATTCCATTGCCGGAGGAGCAGCAGCTCGTCCATTTATCACTCACCATAATGCGTTGGATATGCCATTATATATGCGGATTGCGATCGAGCTTCATTTGAAACGTTTAATTGTCGGCGGATTAGAAAAGGTATATGAAATTGGGCGCGTGTTCCGTAATGAAGGGATTTCTACTCGACATAATCCGGAATTTACGATGCTTGAGCTATATGAAGCATATGCAGATTTCCGCGATATTATGAAATTGACAGAAAATTTAATCGCTCATATCGCGCAAGAGGTATTAGGAACGACAAAAATCCAATATGGAGAGCATACGGTTGATTTAACTCCTGAGTGGAAACGACTTCATATGGTAGATGCGATTAAGGAATACGTAGGTGTCGATTTTTGGAAACAAATGAGCGATGAAGAGGCTAGAGAATTAGCAAAAGAGCATGGTGTTGAAATAGCGCCGCACATGACGTTTGGTCATATTGTTAATGAGTTTTTTGAGCAAAAAGTAGAGGACAAGCTCATTCAACCAACGTTTATTTACGGGCACCCGGTAGAAATCTCGCCGTTAGCGAAGAAAAATCCAGACGATCCGCGCTTCACAGATCGCTTTGAATTGTTTATTGTTGGTCGTGAACACGCGAATGCATTTACTGAGTTAAATGATCCGATTGACCAACGTGAGCGCTTTGAGGCACAGCTGAAAGAGCGAGAGCAAGGAAATGACGAAGCGCATGAGATGGACGAGGACTTCATTGAAGCGCTTGAATACGGAATGCCGCCAACAGGCGGTTTAGGTATTGGCGTTGATCGACTTGTTATGCTATTAACAAATTCACCGTCTATTCGTGACGTATTGTTATTCCCGCAAATGCGTAATAAATAAGATATCATGTCCCCTATGATCAAAAGAATCATAGGGGACATAAGATTTTTAAAAAAAGTAGTTGACTTTTATATTTATAATTGATATATTAATAAGCGTCGTTTTTGAAAAAACGAATAAAGCAAAAAGTGATTGACAATAAAATTTTAAAATGATATATTAATAAGGTCGTTTTAAAAAAGAATGTTCTTTGAAAACTGAACAAAACGAAGCGTCCACAACGAAAAGCGAAGGCGAGCGACACCTTGCGGTGTCGGCGCTGAAGCTGAAAAGAAGCCAATCAACTTTCTTTTTGGAGAGTTTGATCCTGGCTCAGGACGAACGCTGGCGGCGTGCCTAATACATGCAA